>CALAXS010000511.1 GCA_937895305.1 uncultured bacterium | reverse complement strand
ACCAATACCCAAAGCCTTGGGATACCGCATAAACTGGGTGTTCAAATCCCGCCCGAGATTATCCTCCGACACCGACCGGGTTACCACCAGGCCCGCTGCCGTTGAAATAATCAGTGAAGGAATCTGCGACACCAACCCATCGCCAATCGTCAGGCGCGTAAAACGCTCTGCAGATTCTGCAAAGCTCAAATCATGTAACGTCTGACCAACGATGAATCCTACGAGGATATTTATCAACGTGATTAATATTCCCGCGACCGCATCACCCCGTACAAACTTCGTGGCACCATCCATGGCCCCATAAAAATCCGCTTCACGCTCAATACCGCGTCGCCGTTCCCGGGCCTGCTTTTCCGTGATGAGACCAGCATTCAAATCTGAATCTACACCCATCTGCTTACCCGGCATAGCATCCAGCGTAAATCGTGCCGCGACTTCCGAAATCCGTGTCGCGCCCTTGGTAATAACCACAAACTGGATGATCACCAAAATCGTGAATATCACCACCCCTACAAACAGATTGCCCCCCGTAACAAAGGAGCCAAAGGTCTGAATCACATTCCCCGCCTCGGCATCCTGTAAAATCAGCTTGGTCGAAGCGATATTCAAACTCAAACGAAAGAGGGTTAACAACAATAACAACGCGGGGAATACCGCAAACTCTACCGGCTTCTCCAGATACAAGGTCATCAATAAAATCACTATTGAAATGGATATGTTTATAGCCAACAGTATATCCAGCAACATCGTGGGTAACGGCACGATGAGGATCAACAGCGTACCCAGGATGAAGACCGCCGCCAGGATATCCTGGTTGCCGCCAAACCCCGTACGGATTCGATGTTGAATCTGTTCTATCGATGTTGCCATTTTCGCCTATTGCACTTTGCTTAACTTAACTGGCTGCACGAACCGCGCCCTGCGTTAACAAGGCCCGCTCGCGACGTTTCCCAACACGTTTATCAATTTCATACACAAAGGTCAACACCTCCGCCACGGTCCTGAAAAGTGTCTCAGGGATACTCTCTTCCAATGCTACGGTACGAAACAAGGTGCGTGCCAGTGGCGGATTACGCACGATGGGCACCCCATGCTCCGTAGCCAGATCCCGAATTTTCTGCGCTACCAGGCGTTCGCCTTTCGCCACAACAATGGGACTACTCATTCGCGTCACGTCATAACGTAACGCAACCGCATACCGCGTCGGGTTCGTAATAATCACATCCGCATCCGGGACTTCTGCCATCATTCGTTGCGTCGCCATTTGTCGCTGCAACTGACGCACACGCCGCTTGATATGGGGATCCCCCTCCATCTCCTTCGTCTCCTGCCGCATTTCCTGCTGCGTCATCTTCAATTCCTGCTCACGCTGCCAAATTTGATACCCATAATCAACAATGCCCAGCACCAACATGGCCGCTACCACCCGCCACCATACACCCACTACAATGCCTGACACCGGAACCAGCAATCCCACTGGATCCAGTAACATCAACGCCAGAAAGGATTCCAGGTTATTGCTCAAATACGACCACACAACAAAGCCCACCACACCCAGCTTCGTTAACGACTTGCCCAACTCCACCAACGACCGCAACGAAACAAACTTCTTCATGCCCGAAACAGGATCCAGGCGACTCAACTTGGGTTGCAACGGCTTCGTCGTCAACAAGAACCCTACCTGTGCCAGACTCACCAGCGCACCACTGAACATCATCACCACCATAAACGGTACCACGCACCACGCCAACTGAATCATGGCCGTCTCAAAGAGATAGCTCAGCGACACATCCTCCACCAGCAATGCATAGGACTGACCAAGATAAAAGCGCATGGACACCAGTAACGTTTGCAAAATAAACGGTGCAAAAAACAACATCGCCACCAGGGCCATGCCCAACGCCACAGCAGAATTCAGATCCTGGCTCTTCGCAATATTCCCCTCCTCACGCGCCTTCTGCTTCTTTTGCGGTGTTGCCGCTAAGGTTTTTTCGCCACCGGACTCTTCTGCCATGGTCTATGCCGCTCCCATATTCTGAATCAAGACCCCTACACTTTCCTCCATTCGCTCAAACATGCCATCCAGAACAGAAACATAAATACCCAAAATCGCCGCCGCCAAAAATAATCCCGTCGCAATGGTCACCGGGAATCCGATTACAAACAAATGTATCTGCGGCACCAGACGACCCAACAGCCCCATACTCACATAAGCCATCAACATGGCCGTCGCAACGGGTGCAGCAATCATTACTCCATCCACAAACATCGCCGTGCCCCACGTACTGATTTCCCATAGCATCTCGGGCTGTACCATAAACCCGCCCACATCCACATGATCATAGGTCCGCGCTAACGCCAATAACATCATGTGATGCCCATTAATCGCTAACAAATACAACACCGCAACGATAAACAGGAAAAAACCAAATATGGGAAACTGCGTTTCCATCGCCGGGTTAAACACATTCATCATGCCGAAACCCGTTTGTAAATCCATGATCTGACCACCCACCTGAACCGCCGCAAACAGAATCGTAATCACAAAACCGATGATCAATCCAATCAGAAACTCACCTATGGCCATACTCGCAAACATCAACACACCATCCGGCAACGGCGTATCCAGCACAGGCAATACAGGTGTGATCAATGCTGCCACCGCTGCGGTCAAACCCACCTTGGCAACCACCGGAAAACTGCTCGAACCCAATACCGGTGCAGACACCATGAGCCCACTCACCCGTACCAGGACAAGTATGAACAACTTGAATATTTCCAGCTCAAAAAACAATCGCCCATCCCATCCACGACTACGTCGTGTCGATATGCTCGATACTCAAAAACAACTCCTGCACATAGGTCACAATCACATCTGTCATCCACGGTAAAAAAATCACAAACACCATCAACACCACCACAATCTTGGGCACAAACGTCAATGTGATTTCCTGAATCTGCGTCACCGACTGAAAAATACTAATCGCCAGGCCCACCACCATGCCCGAAATGAGCATGGGTGCACTGGCCAATAACGTCACCATCATGGCACGCTGGCAAATATCTACAACATCAACAATCGTCATCCATCGATTCCACGGGCTTGGCCCAAAAGGTACAATATACCCCATTGTCGTGACAACGATACCACAACATATAGTGCGTGTCAACGATTATTTACACCATAACCGCTTAAAATTACGTCACTTACGCACTTTATTGACATTGCCAATGCGACAAGGTCAGGCATACCTTACATACTATCCAGAGTATACCCATAGCATTTCCTGTCAAACCTTGAAGATCACCCCCCCGGAAGATTAAGATCACCCCGCTCCCCAAAACACTAGATACGCCCCCGAAAGACCTAATACCGTGGACCAACATGACCCCAATTCCCCATCCAGAACCCACGCCTACCAGATGTTTGACCGTATCGCACACCGATACGACCTCCTCAATCGACTCCTCTCCTTCGGCCGCGACGTTGCCTGGCGCAAGCAAATCGCCAAAAACCTCCCCCAGGGCCAAGACCTCAAAATCCTCGACCTCGCCACAGGCACCGCAGATGTCCTTCTGGCCCTTAACCAGCAAGTCCCCCACATGGGCAACTCCGTGGGCCTAGACATGTCCGGCGGCATGCTCCACTTCGGCCATCAGAAGATTCGGAACCGTGGCCTCGATCAAAAACTCCGCCTTGTCCGGGGTGATGCTACCTGCATCGGCCTCGCATCAGCGCAATTCCACGCCACCACCATCTCCTTCGGCATCCGCAACGTCATCAACGTCTCCCAGGGCCTCGAAGAGATGCACCGCATCCTTCAACCCGGTGGCCGCGCCCTTATCCTCGAATTCTCGCTTCCCCCGAACAAGCTCTTCCGCCACCTCTACCTCTTCTACTTCCGCCATATCCTCCCCCTCCTTGGCGGCATCATCTCCGGCGACAACAGCGCCTACAAATACCTGAATCAGACCGTGGAAACCTTCCCCTACGGCCAGGAATTCTGCGACCTCATGATCGCAGCAGGATTCAAAAACGTCACGCCCAAACCCCTCACCCTTGGTATTGCCACCCTCTATGTGGGCGATAAATAATACCCGTCTCCATTGCGTATCTCCCCACCGATACGCTATAACGCCCTCTATACTTTTTTACCAAGGCCAACTCCAATAGAGGCATTCCCATGACACACCCACTTAAATCTATCGTCCTGCTCCTCCTCGCGCTCCTCATCACACCCGTCCTCCACGCCGAGACCTTCAAGGCAGGCTTTGCCAAAGCAGATATTTCCCCCACCAAACCCATGCCCATGTGGGGCTATGGTGACCGCCACGCAGCGCTATCCCAGGGCGTTCGTGATCCCCTCTACGCCAAAGTCGTCGTCATCGAAGTCGGCACTGATAAGCTCGCCCTCATGGGCCTCGACCTCGGGCGTTCCCCACGACCCGACATGATGGAGCGTATCCGCGCTGCAGTAAAAGAAACTTCCGGCATTAACCACCTCATGATTTCCGGTTCCCACACCCACCACGGCCCCGTCATTGAATTGCGCGACGAAGAAGGCAAAGGCAAAGGGGTATACGACGACGCCATCGCCTACGTCATGGAACTAGAAGCAAACATTATCGCTGCTATCAACGAAGCCGCCACCAAAACAGAAGATGCGAAAATAGGCTGGGGCTCTGCCGAAGTGCTCATGAACCGCAACCGCCAGGCCAAGAAAGAGCCCAAACCCACCGATTCCGAACTTAGCGTCATTCGTTTCGATGATCTGGATGGTGACCCCATCGCCGTTATGATTAACTACGCTGCACACCCCACCATGCTCCCCGGCGAAGACCTCCGCTTCTCCGCAGAATGGCCCGGCCAGATGATGAACACCGTCGAAGCCGAACTAAAGACCAACGCCGGATTTCTCCAGGGTGCCGCAGGCGACATGTCCTGCAAGCCCTCCGCAGAGACTCAAGGCATAGAACTCTTCGGTGCAGCTATAGGCGCCGAAGTGCTCAAAATTGTAGCAGCTATCGAATGTAAAATCCCGGAAAACCCCAGCATTCAAAGTATGGACGAAGACTTCGACTACAACACCCGTATCCCTGTCGACAATCCCATGGTCCTGGGTTTACTCGAACAAGCCTTCTTTCCAGAATTTGGCAAAGCCGCCTTCCAGGATATGAAAGGCAACAAAATTAACCCCCACCTCACTACCGTCCTCATCAACAAAGAACTTGCCCTCGTCGGCGGTTCAGGTGAATTCTTCTGCAACCACGCCAACCGTCTCAAGGCACGCACCCCCGAACTCAAAACCATCTTCGTCGGCTACTGCAATGGCCACCACATGTACTTTCCCACCATCGAAGCCGCATCCGTCGGCGGCTACGGCGCAGACCCCTCCGTCAGCTGGGTACCCCTCGGCGCTGGCGAAGAGATGATGAACAAAGCCCTCATCAACCTCTACACCATGCTTGGGAAATTCGACTTTAAGCTGTAGCGTTAATTAGTTCCTGGCGTGGGGGAGTGTGTCCGGCAGGATGCTTATCCCCGTCGTGAATTTAAACGGCATAGTAAAATCAGCATTCGGAAACTCCACTTCAACGAAGAAAGCGGTCCAGCCCTCCGGCGCTATTTCAGGCTTCACCTCATAGCTTCCATCACTGCTTACTTCAACAGGTGTGCTCTTCCAAACGGCTCCTACACTTTCCAGGCGGAAGTCACGCGCCTCTGGATTATGGGCTTGCCACAACAGCATCTTGTCAGGCGGACTATCACACTGCACCTGGAGTGCCCCATCCTCCGCTAACTTCCACGTGAATTCAGGCCGTGGCGTATCCGTCAGCAAGGCGTGATAGAAAGAAGCCACGTTAAGGTACGCCTCCATATTCAATCCATGATCCGTGTTCGGCATGTAACGCACATGTTTTTCACCCTGTAAGGCATCAAAATAAAACTTCGACGAATCTGGCGGGAAGAACTGGTCACCCGAAGAATTCACAATATACTTCGGCATAGTCAGGCGATCAACATAGCTGATGGGATCCACCACAGCACACAACGCCGCGAATTCAGGCGTATACATGCGCGGCATGATTTCCATTTCCTCATAATTCCCCACAGCAGGCGCCCAGAACCCATACGCAGCAAAATGATTCTCAAGGGACTCTGTCACACTCAGCACATCAATGACCGCCGGAGAAATGCCGAAGACACGATCATCAACCGCTGCAACGGTCCACGTGGTCCAGCCCCGCTTGGACCCGCCCACGATGAAAAAGCCATCAAGCGCAGGCTGCTCCGCTTGTGCCAGATCCATAGCACGAACCACCGCCTTCGTCATGGGAAGACGCGGTAACCAGAGCGGGTCACTCGTCTTGAGAAACTTGTCCCAGCAATACGCAATAAACGCATCCTCGCCACGGCCACCATTCTTGTATTTTTCAAGCGGCTCATCAGGAAAATTAAACGGCTGATTCGGAATCTGCCCCACATCCACAACAATCGTTTTTGTCTGTATCGCGATCAAGGCAAGCGCATCATTGGGCCCCGGCGCCTCTGTGCGTCCATTGCTGCCCCCATTCACAAAGAGCAACGCCTTCGAAAACGTGATTTCATCCGGTACATAAAGCTTCACCCAATGCTTCCACGCCGTCCGATCTATCTTGGATGTATCCAGCCACGTCTGGGAAGTCATGTGATATGCATAAGAGGTATAACCATCCTTCTTCACCACCGTCGCGTCTCCATACGCAAACGTATCATCCGCAGCATCCACATACGTATCCAATGCCGTGCGATGTTCCTCCACAACATCTGTCACCACGGGCTTGCTTTCGCTCACCGTTTTGCTTTCAACACCACAACCCACACCTACCAATACCAACAACGCCATCAACGATCCAAAGCGCAAAGCAACCACACTTTCCCGCAATCTAATTACAAGCATCATATCTTCCTCTCATGTAAACGAAAATCAGCCCCTATGAACGCCTGCACATAGGTTCTCCATTAGAGCAG
>CALAXS010000510.1 GCA_937895305.1 uncultured bacterium | reverse complement strand
ACCCGCCCAGGCCGATGATCTCGATACTCTGATCGCCAATGCGGATTCAGCACGCGCTACATTCGATGAAGAAGCCTCGAATAAAGCCTACATGGCACTCTGGGGGTATGTAGAAAATAATCCCGAGGCAGCACCGGCGGCGAAGCTTGCCCTGGCTGAGGCCGCGCTGACCTATGCCGAGATGCGCCGTTTTGAATATGGGCAGTCTGACACGACACCCGAAAAAAAACGTAGCCTCGGTGCCGAGATTGACAAAGCTGCGGGTACGGGGCACGATGCCCTGAAATCCCTGGAAGATACGTCCGAGAAGTTTCGTATACAGGCCGACCTCTATGCCACCATGATTCGTACCAAGTACCACGGCAAGCGCTATGCCAAGCGCATGGACAAGGCCATGGAGAAGGCACTCGAACTGGACCCGAAAAATTACAAGGCCTATGTCACCGCCTGCAAGCGGCCCCTCTTCGCCACGGAAAAATATGGCGGCGATCTGGACAAGGCCATGGAGCTTCTCGCCAAGTCGTTGGAACTCGCCCCTGGCTACGAGCGGGGCCTCGTGATGCGTGGCATCGCATACGAAAAACTGGGCGACCTCGACAAGGCCAAAGCCGACTGGAACAAGGTCCTCTCCGCCAATCCCAACAGCCGCTCCGCCAAAGAAAACCTGGAGCGCATCGCCAAAGGCGAACCCGTCGCCGATTTCGACCCTGGCGAATAAGTCCACGTAGCCCATCCTTTCCCCGTTCCATTTTGGCACACTTCGGCGAAAATTCCCTACCACTTTTCAGGGAACTTATGGTATCGTTCGGGGTATGAACTACACTATGTTGCGATATGCATTCATAGCCCTACTAACTGTAGTGGTCATGGGCGGCTGCGCCAGTACGCCCAAGGCACCCCAGGGCACCAGGATGGTGGAGCGCACCCTAGAGGTCACCGGCTACTGCAAATGCAAGCAATGCTGTAGCTGGAAACGAAACTGGTACGGCAAAGCCGTCATCGCCAAAGGTCCATCCAAAGGCAAAAAAAAGAAAATCGGTGTCACCGCTTCCGGCACCAAAGCCACACCCGGCACCATCGCCGCTGACACCCGCGCCTACCCCTTCGGCACCCTCATGTATATCCCCGGCTACGGTTATGGGAATGTGGAAGACCGAGGCGGCGCCATCAAGGGCGAAAAGATCGACCTCTACTTCAAGACCCACAAGCAGGCGCTTAACTGGGGCCGGCGCAAAGTTCCCGTCAAGGTCTGGGTGCGACAGTAAATTCGCTTAGTTCGTCGCTATATTCTTCATCCATTGCGAAAGATACTGATCAGAAGCTATCACGCGGAGATCCCCGCCTTCTCGGGGAAGATGGAGGAGAAATATAGCGTGGCCCGATCAACGGAACAGTAAGAATAAAGTTTTCGCATTACCTGTCATTCCTAACTGTAAGCGTTCACTATTTCTCTGACAAAATAGATACAACAAATCAAAACAACACACTCATCGTCATTCCAGCAAAAACGAGAATCCATGTTGAATTGGCGACAAAGCATTGGTGTTCTACTTGGATCCCCGCTTTCGCGGGGATGACGTATTTCGTGTCTTTTATGGGCAACAGTGCTGGCTGAAATGTGTTTCTTATTTCCCTCGCTTTGCGTGGTAATGCATACAGGTCTTGCAAAAACACAAAGGTTTTGCGTTACTTGCCAAAAGCCATTACCCGCCCGTCATTGCGAGGAGGCCCCGCCGACGTGGCAATCTGGCTTGGCTCAGACGACGGAACATCGGGAACGAAGACATTGCTTTTTTGTCCTACCCAACTTGATTGGGAATCCCCCCAACGGTATCCAGGCCATCAGATGAAAAGTAGTCCATCGGTGAATGATAAGGCCCCTACTACAGCCCCTTCAGAAACCCATCCACTAACTCGTGCAATTTCTTGCCGTCCACCTTGGCGTCGAAGGCACCGTGGCGTTCCCCTTCCAGCGGTATAAAGCTATGACGCAAGCCCACCATCTTGCAGCGTTCCGCGAGTAGTTTCCCGAAGAGGAAGGACGCGCCCAGCTCGCGGTCCTTCGTACCATGGAGGATGAGCATGGGCGGGTCGTTGCCGTCGATGTATTTCTGCACAAGGCTCGCGTTGCCCCAGCAATCGATGATAGCCATGGGACGCACAGACAAGGTGGGGTAGTTCTTCGCGGGGACCGGGTAGCCGGGACCATCATTCATGAAGTGGTCATCATCCGTCACACCTGCGGCAATCGCGGCGAAGGCCCCGGCCGATTCACCCAGCACTGCGATGCGCCCGGGGTCCACGTTATAGGTCGCTGCATTTTTCGCCACAAAACGCAGCGCCAGCTTCGTGTCCACACTGGCCGCATGGATGGCCGCGCTCAGAATAGTAATGTCGTGGGGGTCGGGGGAAGGCGGGTAGTCCTGGATGAGGCGATAGTTAATGGACACACAGACGTAGCCCAGCTTCGCCAGATTCTTCGCCAGGATGAAAATTTTCTTGTCCTGCTTATCCCCTTCCTTGAAGGAACCCCCGTGGACAATGACAATAGCGGGGTAGCCGCCCTCCATCTTGGGCTTGGGCTGATAGATGTCCGCAAGTAATGGCGCAAGCGTTGGTGTACTGTTTCTCTCCTCCGCCCTATAGCCCTGCCCATAGACCACATCTTCATGGACCGCATACTTCGCGGCGTGGGCGGTGGTGGCACTCAGCGCAAACAGTAACAAAACGATAACAATCGCCTTGTGAAAGTTTATAAGCCCACTGGTTCCCATGCTCTGCGTGGGAATCTGGGCAGTAGCGCACCCATAGATGCGTTCCCACGCAGAGCATGGGAACGAGGGAATCAGCGCTTTGACCCATTGTGTATTCTCGTTCCCAAGCTCTGCGTGGGAATGCATATCCCGGAGCTCTGCTCCGGAAAACAGGTACGCTCGACCGGGAATACTACGCTTTCGGTCCCGACTTGGGTTAAGCATGTTGATGCGGAGATTCCCGCCTTCGCGGGAACGACAGATGCGTGGAAGCACGAGGAACAGGAGGATATATAAAGTCCTGAAAGATTTCATTTGCATGGCCCCATAGTACCGCACCCGCAACGCACTAGGGAATCACATCCGCCAGGAAATCCAGCGAAAGTTCGGTCAGATCTTTTCCGCTGGATTCACCATCCCACGCGCCATGGCCCTTGTCCAGAAACGTATAAAAATTGTAAGGGATACCCACATCAATACAACGGCCAACAATTGCAAGGGCACTGGGGTAGAACGTCAGAAACTGATCATCCAGTAAACCATGGGCCACCATAAAGGGCGGGTCATCGCCATCAAATTCGTCCAACACAAAATCGCCATTGCCCCAGAAATCGATGACGCCCTGCGGCTTGGCTACTACCACCGGATTGTTGATAGCCGGAACAATAAAACCATCATCGCTGGCAAAGTCATCCTCATCCGTTACCGCCGCTGCGATAGCGGCAAAGGCCCCGGCGGATTCACCCATCACCACGATTCGGTCCGGGTCGATGCCATACCCGGCAGCGTTGGCACGAAGATGACGCAGGGCAACCTTGGTATCCACAAAGGCCGCGTGGATAGCAGCGTATAAACCCGGAATATCGAGTTCCCCCTTGCGCTCTTCAATCTTGATTAAACTAAAACCATCCGGTGCTGGCGGCGGGTCATCCAGAAGACGATAGTCCATGGTGAAGCACACATAACCCATTGTGGTCAGGCCGTCCGCATACTTCAGTAAATCCTCATCAGCCCGCGACCCGCCATCAAATCCACCGCCATGAACCAGCAATACGCACGGACGATTCGGGCTGGATACATCATTGGGCTCCAGTCGGTCCATATAGAGGGGCCGCGATTCGTACTGGCCGTTGCCTGTGGAATAATTCCCCACGCCATACTGGAAATCCGTGTCGTAGTCTACATTTCGCGAGAACTGAATGGGCGGACAGCCTGTCAGGGCTAAGCAACTGAGGGCGATAAGGATGCAACAGGTGGTGTTAATTTTCATGATACTAAACATAACGCAGTATACCACTTTTTATTCATTTAAGGCGAGGTGCGGGGCATGACCCGGACGCTGCGACGTACCCTTCAACAAGCGGTGCCCCGACTGATACAGGACGGTATGACCCGCGAGGAAACCGCGCTGTGGCTCACCATGGAGCAACGGGAGCTTTTCGCTAAAACCTGCATCACCGATGCTACGGGCAAGCCCTGGCAGGTGCGCGATTACCAGCGTGACTCCCTGGAATCCCGCGCCTTGCGCAAGGTCCACTGCGATGGCCGGGATGTGGGCAAAAGTGCAGAGATTGAAATCATGGTCTGCTGGGCCATGCTGACCCGACCCAACAGCGAAATGCTCGTCGCCACCCAGACCGAAAACCACCTCTTCCCCCTCATGAACCGCCTCGTTCGTCGCTTCCAGTGCGACCCTGTCTTCGCGCCGACGCTGGTCGAGATTAAGCGTTCGCCCTCCTGGTACTTTCGTTTCTCCAACGGCTTTGTACTCTGGGGACGTATCGCCGGAACGCGGGGTATCAATTTCCAGGGCATGCACGTGGACTGGCAGATCATCGACGAGGCCCAGGAAATGACCGAGACGGCCTGGGGCGAACTCTTCCAGGCCCTCAATGGCGGTGGGCGACGCTGGATCTATGGGGTGCCAAATGGCCTGCGCAATACCTTCCACCGCATGACCCAGATGGCCGATACCGAACAATACAACTGGCCCAGCACCCTCAATCCCGACTTCACCGCAGAAAAGGACGCTGAACTCCAACAGCTCTACGGCGGCATCGACAGTCCCGGCTATATCCACCGGGTCTTGGGCCAGCATGGCGCCCCTACCAGCGCGGTCTTCAACCTGGACGACTACCTCCGTTGCGTAGACCCCGGCCTGGGCCAGGTGGAAATCCGACTGGAAGAGGGCGACGATTTCGCCGCACCCATGGACGTGCCCGGGCGGGATTACTACCTGGGCTGTGACCTGGGCTATGCACGCGACCCCTCAGAATTTGTCATCTATCAGAGCGTCTCCCCCCACTTCGTAAACATTCTCCGCATTCACCTCGCCGGGGTGAACTATGCACGACAATTGGGCATCATCCAGGCACTCGATGCCGCTTATGACTTTCGCGGTATTGGTATCGACAGCGGCAACAGTGGGCGCGCCGTGGCCCACCAGCTCATGGCCCTCGGCGAAACCTGGTGTGACAAGGTCCGCGCCTTCGAATTCGGCTCCCGTATCGACCTGCCCCCCCTGCCCGACGGCCAGCCCCAGCGTCGCCGAATCAAGGAATTCATGACCGAACTCCTACAGCGACGCATGGCCGAGGGCACCCTCGTCTTCCCACCCCTCGCCGACCGTGAATCCCAATACGCCGCCCACACCTACACCACCAATGCCCTGGGCCAGGTCATCTACGACAAGGGCAACGACCACATTATCGATGCCGACCGCTGCGCCGTACTCCGCCATTACCTCGATACCGAAGATGTGGGTGAGGGGGTCGCACGCGGGGTCGCGGTACTTGGATTTTGAAGGGTAAGAGAGGAATGAAGACTACCGAGCTGAATCTCTGTTATCCTAATTTGGCTTGTGAGCGTTATGTTAATGATTGCGTGTTAACCTTTAGCACCCAAGTCAAGCACTGGGATTCAAACTCAACGCGTCATTGCGAGACGAGTGTAAACGAGGCGTGGCAATCTGGCTTGGCCCGAACGATGTTGATGTCGTAAATAATAGCTGCCTCTGTGTAGTCAATTAGATCAGGGAAATTACAATCATGCTCGTAACAAGCAAGAAAAATGTGGCCTTTATTTTACTGACATTCAGCCTGATTTCAGCCAGCTTTAATTCGGCTATGGGCGAAAAAACCTCTCCCAATCCTTATGGCGATGCAAATACATTGAAAGAACTCCTGGCACTGTACCATGTGGATGCAAAGTTAACACCCCTGCTAAAAGCACTTGAAGTCCCACTGGATGCACTAATCATTAAAGACTACCCCCACCGTGAATCGAAAGGAGGTACGTGGATTCGGG
>CALAXS010000509.1 GCA_937895305.1 uncultured bacterium | reverse complement strand
TGGTCAATATACTCCTTTTAGGCAAGCAGCTAACAAATGCCACCGACTACTCGCCGTCTTTGTAATGTACATACAAATACTCAGCCATTGCACGAAACATCCAGGCCACGCCCCAGCGCGGACAAATCAGCTTCGACTTAAATTTTGGATACTTTCGGTAATAGGGCGCACCTGTTTTTTTGTCCCGCATCTCCCAATGGGTCCACCGCAACATCTGACCCGCCATACCCCGCGCAATCATGACCTTCCCGGTCAACACACTGGGACACAATATCCCTTCTGCACACGCATGAATATCAATAGGGTACTTCCCATAGCTATTCACAGGTACGCAATATTCCCCCTCCGTGAGGTAATTCCGGAAATAGGTAAAGCCCTTACGGATAGATTCAAGCTGCTTCTTGTCCCCTGTAATATCATGAATAGCGCTCAACGAACGCAGTACGAATCCTGTGTGATGATGATCGATCATATTAAGAATACCCTGTTCAAAGGGTTCCGTTTCATCCCATTCCCCGTAATACCACGCCCCATCCGTATGCTGACACCCCAGCGTATACGCCAGCGCAGGTGCTGCAGCCTCCCTCAAATCGTCCTCATCGGTATGCACTGCCACCGCCATAAGATGGTGCACCGCCATGAGATTCGCATTGTGCACCCGTCGTCGATCCCCCGGCGTATAGGAAAAACAATACTGCCCGTTTCCCTGTTCCATCCGCGGCAAGTCATCCAGAATGAATTGCGCAATACGCCGCGCATCCGCCAGATATTCCTCCTCCTTCGTGAGTGCATACATCGCCAAGAAGGCTTCCCCTGCTATGGCACTCACCACCAGCACAGGCGTATCCTTCGTGGTCACCAGCCCCTTCGCTTCAGTAGAAAACGGATAACCCCAACACAGCCCACCAAAATCCACCAGCGCATTTGCCTTCAACCACGCCAGATGCCCCTTCGCCAGTTCCAGTTGTTCCTCACCCTCGTCCAATTCATAGAGCCGCATCCGACCCAGCGCCATCAACGCATGACTCTTCGCATTTTCTGTCGGCGCAATTTTCAATAAACGACGACTTGCATAGGGGGCCAAATCACACAGACCCGACGTAAGCTTCCGCTTGAAATAACTCGACTGGGCATTGCGAATAAAGGGATGCTGTTTCACATCAAACGGGTCATAGCCACACAAACCATGGGTATCTACCCACGTGTCCAGTTGCCCTATCCACTCCTGCGCCAATGCTACAAAAGGATCATTCGACGGCTTCATGCATCCTGCTCCCCGGCCACCGACAACAATGCCGCCTTCAACACCGGATAATTCGCCTCATGGGAATAACGCTGTATCACCGTCTCCCGCGCGGCACGACCCATGCGCTCCCGCAACGCAGCATCCTGAATCAACAACGTCAGTTTTTCCCGCCATTCCGCTGGCGTGTCTGCCAGAAAACCATTTACGCCATCCTCAATCACCTCGGCATTCATCCCCACCGGAGATATAACCGGGGCCACGCCCACCGCCATATATTGCAACGCCTTAAAGGCGCACTTCCCCCGCGCACGCGGGGAATCATGCAAGGGCATCAACCCGATGTCTGCGTTCTGTAAATAGTCAATCTCACGGTCCATGGTCCAATATTCATTCTCCACCGTCACCCCGTCCAGCTTGTAAGGGCGACCCGTCGCTACATGGATTTTAATGTCATACTGCTGCGCCAAATCCTGTAAAACCCCCTCAATCGGTTCCATATACCCCAGATTATCCTTCAATCCCGTCCAACCCAGCACCACAACGTCACCGCCCTTATCATACCCACGCAGCCCGTGTTTATCCATATCAATACACGTCGGCACAATACTCACACTGCTCAGGTATTGCCCTACATAATCCGCCAGATGCTGATTCCCCACCACAGCATGCTTGCATAACCCGCACATCTTCCGTACCCACTCGAAATCCATGAACCGCACAAAAGGGCTGTCCACATGCGCAGGTCGTTCCCAGATGGCATCGTCGATATCGAAGACGAGGTTCTTGTTCAGCAGCCGAATGATATGCTCGAAAAACGGCGGACCATATTCAAATACAGGCCCCCGAAAATACACCACATCCGCACCCGCCACATGGCGCAATTGCCCACAACGTCGCAGAAACACAAGAAACAAATACGCCAGCTTGGTCAGGCGGTTCCCCTGGTCCCACAACGCCTCCCGCTGCCCCACCGACGCAGGCAGACACACCACACACGGGTGCCCATCCGCCTCCAGCATGGCTGCGAACTTGATCACCCGATAGCGGATAGCCGCTATTTTCTCCGGGGCGTTACCAAAAAATACAATCTTCATATATTTTGGTAAGAAATTATGAACCACAGAGGGCACAGAGAACACAGAGAAGCATAATGCATAATTTTATTGTTCTCCGTTTACCATGCGAATAATTCCATCTTTCACAAACCTGGTATTAAAATTAATCAATAATCCCAACCGATGTCCACTTAGTTTCAGATAGGTTAGGAGCTGTGCCTTATGTACATCATTCAAT
>CALAXS010000508.1 GCA_937895305.1 uncultured bacterium | reverse complement strand
ACACCAATGAAACCACTTGCTTTTATCGCATTGTAAACGGCGATGAGTCGATTGAACTTGCGGGCGACGGCGTAGCACCTGAATAAGTGCACACCGGTATCCCGTTTAAAGGGAACCTGAAATGGTACATCCAACTATAGAAGAATTTAGCCGACACGCCCGACCCGGCGCGTTGGTCCCTATGTATAAAGAAATCCTCGCGGATTTGGAAACGCCCGTAGCGGCGTATATGAAAATAGCAGCGGGTCAGGACTATGCTTTCCTGCTGGAAAGTGTGGAACAGGCTGAGTCATTGGGCCAGTATTCTTTTATTGGCGCGAACCCGTCCATCATCTTTCGCTCCAAGGGCAAGGCCGTTTCCATCCTTCGTGGTGGGGTAGAGGAGTCTTTTGAGTCGGAAGACCCGCTGGGTGCGCTGCGCGACCTGATGGCGGTCTACGAACCTGTCGCCATTGAAGGCTTTCCAGAGTTTCATGGTGGTGCCGTGGGCTACATGTCCTACGACCAGGTCCGCTTTTTCGAGACGCTACCGGATGAGAATCCAGACACCCTCGACCTGCCCGATTTGTATTACATGATCACCGATACCATGCTCCTCTTTGATCACGTCAATAACCGCATCAAGATTGTGTCCAATGTGCATGTGAACGGCGATGCCGAAGCGGCATACACCGAAGGCCTCACCAAAATCGAAGCCCTGGAGGCACAACTACGTGCCCCCCTGAATCTCGAACCTGTTACCCCTGTGGAGAATCCAAACACTGAACTCACTTCCAACTTTAGTCGCGAAGAATTTTGTGGTGCCGTGCGCAAGGCCAAGGAATACATTGTCGCAGGCGATATTTTCCAGGTGGTCCTGTCCCAGCGCTTTCAACGTGAAGTGAAGTCTTCACCCGTGACCCTCTATCGCTCCTTGCGTAGCATTAACCCATCACCCTATATGGTGCTCATGGAATTCCCGGAGTTTGCACTCGTGGGGTCCAGTCCCGAGGTCATGACCCAGGTACAACGTGGTACCGCCATGGTACGCCCCATCGCCGGGACCCGTCCCCGTGGCAAGACCCGTGAAGAAGATCTGGCACTGGAAGAGGACCTGCTTCAGGACGAGAAAGAATGTGCTGAGCACATCATGCTCGTGGATCTCGGCCGGAACGACATCGGTCGAATCAGCAAGCCCGGTACTGTAGCTCCGGTGAAAAACAAATTCATGGTCATCGAACGCTACTCTCACGTCATGCACATCGTGAGTGAAGTGACGGGTGCCCTTCTCGAAGATTGCGATGCCTACGATGCCTTGAAGGCCACCTTCCCCATGGGGACGGTGAGTGGTGCGCCGAAAATTCGCGCCATGGAAATCATTGACGAACTGGAGCCGGAACGGCGGGGGCCCTACTCCGGCGGTTGCGGTTACATCAGCTTCAACGGCGACATGGACACCTGCATCCTTATCCGCACCATGGTGGTGAAGGGCGATAAAGCCTTCTGTCAGGCGGGTGCAGGCATTGTCTACGACAGCGACCCC
>CALAXS010000507.1 GCA_937895305.1 uncultured bacterium | reverse complement strand
AATTGAAGAGTCGAGATTCCAAATCAAACTCACGGAGACTACGGCCCTGACTATCAAAGGGCCCTTGACTCGGGAAAAACGCCGTAAAATCAGAAGTGCCCTTGACCGGATCCTCCAGCTCTACCTCATTCACGAATAACATATAATCCAGTAATTTCTCGCCCACACTGGCGATGCGGCGCTGGGTGGAATCGCTCAAGATACTCGCGTCCCGCTCCAGAATTTCGTCCATGACGGACTGGTCTTTCAAGGCCATACGAGTTTCAAAATTGGCCTGGGTAATCAGGTTGTGCATCTGGGTCTGATGTTCCAGAACCATGAGTGCCACAATATCACTATGGGGTGTCAGGTAACGGTCTGTATTTACGCGATCATCTATGCTTTCTCGATTGGCCCCGGCATCACTGTCCAAGATGGCGTCCTTAGCCGTTTCTGTTGCCAGGACATTGCCCATGTGCCGCATGGCGCCGTGCTTCCCGGTCACATACCAACCGCCCCAGCGTTCTGAAAAGGGGCTGTCCTGGTTGGTCACATGGGATCCAGCCTTGAGGATGGGGAAGCCTTCATCATCAGGAAAAACGGAGCGTACCACATGGCCCGGGATACCCTGGGTCAGGGTTGAGGCGTGGCATTGCAGGCAATTATCGCTCTGTCGTATGAATTCAGGGGGCACATCCGCCTCCTGGGAGAGGGTGTAGTACACCGCACCCAGCTTGGGATCCGTTACGGAAACCTCCAGCACATCCCCGTAATGAACCGTACCCACGTAAACTTCATCGTTGAAATAAATTGCACGGGGCGTGGTGGGGGCAATGTAGCGATTCTGAAAACTCGTTTTAGAGAAGACCATGACCTGTGAACTTTGGGGCACATCCAATGCGTTGAGCACGGATGCAAGATAACCAAAATCTTTGTCATGCTCAAGTTGTATACGATGACTATCCAGTGCTTCCTGCATAACACTGATCAGGTTATCCGCCTTGGTCGTGCTGTAGAGGATGGGTTCCTCGTCAAAACGATCCGCAGCGAGTGCCTGGCCGCTCAAGACCCCTGTAAACATGGCCACCACAATCATATATTTTGTATGTATCTTTATGTTTTTCATGGGCATACTATAAAGTTACACAGCGACCGATGCAATTTTTTAGTGATTAATAGATAGATGAATGCACGCCATGCTTGATTTTAGGTGTCTTGTCTGGAATGATGGCGCTTTGGTCGTTTTCATTGTTATGAATATAAACAGGAGTTCCCGTTATGGGCAGAATCCCCTTATACCGTGTTGTTTTGACTGTTCTTTGCAGTCTGGTCTTCACCTTAACCCCGGCTTTTGCACAGGATAACGGGGGAGCAGCCCAGCGGGTGTACATCGGCACCTATACTGGCGGTGGAAGTGAAGGGGTCTATCTCCTGAATTTTGATGCGAAGACAGGCGACCTTTCGATGGAAGGTCTGGCAGTAGTAACGGGTAGTCCGTCGTATCTGGTGCAGCACCCCAGCCTGCCGGTTATTTATGCGGCGGCCTCCAATGACAGTATCCGCGGGTTTACCATGGACCCCAAAAGTGGAATGCTGAGTTTGATTAATGAGCAACCGACTGGGGGTAAAGGCCCTTGCCATGTGGACATCTCGCCCGACGGTAAGCGCGTGGTCGCCTCCAATTACAGCAGTGGCAGCATTGGTGTGGTCGCTGTGGATGAAACCGGGGCATTGGGTGAAAGCGTTGCCTTTTTCCAGCACAAGGGAAGTAGTGCAAATACATCGCGTCAGGAAGGGCCTCATGCGCACTCCGCTAACTTTGGCCCCATGGGAAAATATTTTGTTGCCGCGGATCTGGGCACCGATGAATTACGTATTTACCAGTATGATCATCAATCGGGTCAGGTCCTGCCGCACCATCATCCGGTAACAAGCACAGCACCCGGTGCAGGCCCCCGACACTTCTCATTTCATCCCAACCACAAGTTTGCTTATGTGGTCAATGAACTGGACAACACCGTCACGGGCTATACCTGGGATATGATAAAAGGCACACTGAGCCCCATACAGACAATCAGTACGCTCCCCGATGATTTTACGGAAAAGAATTCAACGGCCCATATTACGGTCCATCCATCCGGCAAATTCCTCTACGCCTCCAACCGGGGCCATGACAGTATCGCGGTATACGGCATTGACCAGGACACGGGAAAACTCACCGCACGGGGTCAGACTTCCACCGAAGGGAAGACCCCACGCAACTTTGCAGTGGACCCCGCAGGTCAGTTTTTGCTGGCGGCTAACCAGTCGACCAATGATGTAGTGGTGCTCAAGATAAATCAGGAAGACGGCACCTTGACGTACACAGGTAAGCAGGTAGAAGTAGTTAATCCGGTGTGTGTGTTGTTTACGCGGTAGGAAATAAACAGCATTGTTTTTAATGGTAGATCGATGCGAGCAAGAGATTGCCGCGTCGCTGCGCTCCTCGCAATG
>CALAXS010000506.1 GCA_937895305.1 uncultured bacterium | reverse complement strand
GCATTTAGTCCACAACAGCATCCATGAGAAGACGTACGCCTTTGCTTTTCAATGCTGTACCACAAAGAATCGGGGTGAATGTGCCTTTGAGGGTCGCGGTGCGGATAGCTTTCTTCAGCTCGTCAACCGTGATTTCCTCTTCTGCGAGGTATTTTTCCATGAGGTCGTCGCAGGTTTCGACTGCGGCTTCCAGCAGGTTATGACGCCATTCTTCTGCTTTTTCTTTGTAAGCCGGATCAAGCTCAACTTCAACCTGCTCGGTTTCGTGGCCTTCGCCCTTCCATGCATATTGTTTCATGGTAACCAGGTCGATTACACCGAGAAATTTCTCTTCCGAACCTACATTCAATTGAATGGGGATGGGTCGTGCGCCGAGGCGGTCGGCCATGGATTCATAGGATTTCTCGAAGTCAGCGCCTACGCGGTCCATCTTGTTGATGAAGGCCATACGGGGTACATGGTAGCGGTCGGCCTGGCGCCATACCGTTTCGGACTGGGGCTGAACACCTGCAACCGCGCAGAACACAGCTACTGCACCGTCGAGTACGCGAAGACTGCGCTCTACTTCAGCGGTAAAGTCTACGTGACCGGGCGTGTCAATAATGTTAATGCGTTTGGTCTTCCATTCGCATGCGGTAGCCGCAGAGGTAATAGTGATGCCGCGCTCGCGCTCCTGAGCCATATAATCCATTGTGGCAGCGCCATCGTGTACTTCGCCGACGCGATGGGTACGACCGGAATAGAACAATATACGTTCAGTCACAGTCGTCTTACCCGCATCAATGTGGGCCATGATACCGATGTTTCGCACATCCTTTAATGGATATTTGCGTTTCACTCTAGTGTCCTCTCGAGCCGTGCTATGCACTGGCTAATATTAATCTGGTGTAAATCCCGTCCCACCGTAGTGGAGCGGATAGCAGTATTCAGTCTTCTGTTTAGTAGCGGAAGTGGGCGAAAGCTTTGTTGGCTTCGGCCATCTTGTGGGTGTCGTCTTTACGCTTAATGGTTGCGCCCTGCTTTTTATAGCAATCCAGCAATTCGGCAGCGAGGCGTTCACGCATGGTCTTCTCGCCGCGCTTGCGGGAGAATTCGATGACCCAACGGAATGCAATCGCTGTTCGCGTTGCCGGGGCAATTTCTACGGGTACCTGATAGGTAGCCCCACCTACGCGTCGTGATTTCACCTGGAGGAGTGGCTTGGCGTTGTCGATAGCTTGATCGAACACGCTCAAGGGCTCTTCTTCGGGTACGGTCGTCTTGAGCTTCTCAAGGGCACCGTATACGATAGCCTCTGCGACACTCTTTTTACCGTCAACCATTACTGCGTTTACGAACTTGGACAGCGTCTTGCTGCCGTATACTGGATCCGGCGCTGTTACACGCTTCTGTATTTCACGTCTTCTGGGCATGGTGCAATTGGCTCCCGTTAGCTCTGTTTTGGCTTTTTAACGCCGTATTTGGAACGGCTTACCCAGCGACCGGTGTGAACCGACTTGCCGCCATCATCTTTAACGCCTGCCTGTCCACCCATGTCGCCCTGGCAATCCAGAACACCACGTACGATGTGATAGCGCACACCGGGAAGGTCTTTTACACGTCCACCGCGAATCATCACCTGGGAGTGTTCTTGAAGATTGTGACCAATCCCCATGATGTATGCGGTAACTTCGTGGCCGTTTTTCAAACGGACACGCGCTACTTTACGCAAGGCGGAGTTTGGCTTTTTGGGCGTCATTGTAAAAACGCGGGTGCAAGTACCGGAAGCCTGCGGACAGGATTTCAGCGCTGGTGCTTTGGTCTTGGAGGTTTTCTCTTTGCGACACCCTCGAACCAATTGATTAATCGTAGGCAACGTTTTTCTCCCGTTCCTAATCGAAACTGCGTAATACTTCGGTCAGACTCATCGAGAGATTCGATGAAACCGAAAATTCAGGCGGGACGCAGACAGAAGGGGAGATAGCAGGTAAGTACTATGCTCCGGCTATCAGTCTGGTCTTCACTTGAAAGACAGACCGCGCGCCGTGTGGACATCAATGTTCCACTTGCACAACGGCCCGACATCATA
Organism: uncultured bacterium; assembly: GCA_937895305.1. Taxonomy (GTDB): domain Bacteria; phylum Hydrogenedentota; class Hydrogenedentia; order Hydrogenedentales; family JAEUWI01; genus CALAXS01. Next base: position 603 of record CALAXS010000506.1, on the reverse strand, counting down.
GCAAATGGGGAAGCCCATGTCAACTACATGCCGGTTTTTGTTTTGAGTTTGTTTTTGTGCGGTAAAAAATTACTGCTCAATGGACAAATTCAACCCAAAGGAAAATGTATATTAGCAAATACACACAGGGTGATTCAAGGCTGTTCCGGGTTTTCTTTGCCTTTCATTGCTAATGATTCTATAAAGCGTAGTACCACTACCCCGAAGAGAATGGCCATGGCAGCCAGAACGAGGGTGAGGAAGTGGTAATCGGAAGGGACCACGGAGATGATATAGGCCATGAGTCCCATACATACGGAGATATAATACAGGGAGAGCACGACTTGCCTTTGTGTGAGGCCGAGGTCGAGAAGACGGTGGTGCAGGTGATTGCGGTCGGGGGAGAAGAATTCGCCTTGCTTGGCCCGGTTTAGCCTGCGTGCAAAGCTGAGGATGGTGTCGAGGATTGGGATGGCCATAACCACCATGGGCACGGCGAGTGCGATTGCGGTTACGCCTTTTTGCTGTTGTACAAGTGTTGATATACCAAGGACATAGCCGAGGAACAGGGCGCCGGCATCACCCATAAAGATACTGGCCGGGTTGAAGTTGAAGAAGAGGAAT
>CALAXS010000505.1 GCA_937895305.1 uncultured bacterium | reverse complement strand
ATATGCTTATTAGGCACAATGAATATGGTACAGATGATAAGTGCATCTACTGGAAAGATATACTTGGGAAGTCAAGATCGGTAGATTGGGCCTTAGTTATAAAGGTTAGATTTTCGCATGCAGATAATACAGCCAAACTGTTTTATGAAAATGGTAAGATAAGTATCCCAGCCAGTAGAGCATTTGATAAGACACAAATAACGGACCACCTTTCTGCAAAAACTATTGTTGAAGAGTGGTAAAATACCGATACCGCCAACCTGCATGCCAAGGTCATTATTCTAGTTCCCAAGCTCCTGCTTGGGAACGCATAAGGACTTTACCCCGTTATTTTGACCTGCACTTCGACTGCTTTCACCTACTACCATCATGGTCGCAAGGCGTGTCGCGTTTACTTTTTTAGTCCAGCTCCACCATCTTGAAGGAATGGATGCGTGCCCAATGCACGTCATTGGGATTGCCCTGATAGCATTGCAGGGTGATTTTGGGAGCGCCTTTCACAGGCAGATCGCACTTACCACCTTCCTGCCATTTCCCGGTGCCCGTATAACGCCATTGTCCACGTATGTTTTTACCATGTACATCCAGTCGCAGATCCAATTTCCCCGATTTTAGCGGGATGATGGACAACGTCTTTGCCCGGTCCTTCTCCTCACGCCCCATCACCAGGCTTAATTGCCCATGAACCAGCTCTAATCCGATTTTTACCATGTGGGCATCATCGTAATACCACACCAGATCGACCTGTTCATATTGGCTGGAAGGTGAATTCTCGATACTGCACTGCACCGACAGGCCTGTTTTGGGAATGCTGACCGGGCGCATTAAAATGTTCTTGGCGTCATTCGCGCCGCCCCACATATTCCCCGGCTCAATCTTTATTTCGAGTCCATTATCGGTAACCCGCCAGCCCGCCGGGTCTTCGCGCAACCACGACCAGCCTTCCTTGAGTTTACCCTGGAATGGATCTTCGAAGAGGAGGGTGTCGGCGATGGATGTTGTTGCGAAAATTACAAGCAGTAGTGTAAGTGGGAGAACTTTGCGCATGATGTTTGGTACCTATGTTGAAAGGGTCAAGGCTTATTATCCAGATCGTTGCGAGCAAGAGATTGCCGCACCTCGCTCCACTCGGTTCGCAATGACGTGACTATACCCGTCATTGCGAGGAGGCTCCGCCGACGCGGCAATCTCTTGCTCGCATTGACTAGAATTTTTTTATACATAGATCGATTATGTCAATCTTGTAATTCCTAATATTTTTTTACCAGCCTAGCAAAGGCATCCACCCATTTGGGGTGTGCGTTTAGGGAAGGTACGAGGGTAAAGGCCTCGCCGCCATGGGCCTCAAAAATTTCTTTACCAGCCATGCCGATTTCTTCCAGCGTTTCCAGGCAATCGGCGGTAAAGGCGGGGGAGAGGATAGCCAGGCGCTTCACACCTTCTTTTGCCAGTTTTTCAATGGTGGCGTCGGTGGCGGGATCCAGCCAGGGGATACGCCCCAGACGGGATTGAAAAGTAAAGCTGTATTGGCCTTCCTGTAGCCCCAAGCGTTCCACGAGGGCACGACCCGTGGCCATGCACTGGCGACGGTAACAGTTTTTGTTGGCAGGCAATTCACCATCACAACATCCGTCACTGCGTAGGCAATGATTCCCACTTGGGTCGGCTTTATGAATCTGACGGATAGGCAAGCCGTGGTAACTTAGCAACACATGGTCCGGTTTAAAATCATCCAGTACGGGTCGTGCAATGACCTGCCACGCATCGAGAAAGCCGTCATCGTCATAATAGGGCGGTATCACCGAGACCGAGGGTACATTCCACTTGGTGGTGGCATAAGCATAAGCCCGTCCCAGCACCGCGCCGGTCGTTGCGGACGCGTATTGGGGGAACATGGGGGCGAGGAGTATACGGTCCGGATTCTTTGCCAGTAACGCGTCCATGCCTTCTTCAATCGAGTGCGTGCCGTAGGCCATGCCGATTTCAAAATCTACCTGGGGCATGGCAATGCGTAATGCATCGCGAAGATCCTCGCTAAACACAATCAAGGGTGAACCCCGTTCGGTCCAAATGGCCTTGTATGCTTCAGCAGTTATCTTTGGACGGGTACGCAGGATGATGCCATGGACCAGAAGCCAACGCTTCCAGGTGGGGATGTCGATAATCCGTGCATCCATGAGAAACTGCCCGAGGTAATCCCGCACATCGCTGACGGAGGTCGAGGCTGCCGACCCGGTATTGATGAGCAGTACGCCCACTTTTTCATTTTTAATCATAAAGAATACTTTCTGCTGGATATCATGTAGGAAAAATAGAGTACCCCATAGACCATGACCGCCTCCAGAGCGAGGGCCGCCGCCAGGACTTCGTAGGGCATGGCCGCGTACTCATGGAGGAGGACCGCCTGGGCGACATAAGGCGCACCCGATACGTCGGGCGTAACGGGTATGGCACTGACCAGTGCATGGGCACAGCGGACCGCTCCTGCCAGAGCCAGTTGAATGTTAAAGCCAAAGGCTTTACAGAGCAAGATGACCACAAAGAGGTCCGTCCATTTGGCGAAAATAGTACTAACAACAATGGGAAATGTTTTATTGCGCAACGCACGAACTTCCTCGTGGAGTGCACTCAATATGGACAGGCAGCGACCCACCAGGGGTGTGGCGGCCCAACGCGTTTCAAGGCCTTGTATCCAATCCCGTCGCCAGACCAGTAGCAGGAGTACCAGTGTAGCCACGCCCCCCCCCGCCAAAAGTGCCAGCCCCGTTTGTCCCGGCGTGATGCCCATATACCACGCGCCCCAGATGCCGACCGCCAGCGTCATCCAGACTTCCAGCACCCGGTCCGTCACAATCCACATCGTCACCGCCACCGTGCGATGCTCCTTCAGGAGCAGCGGCGCGAATTCGCCCGCACGACCCGGCGTCCAGCTCCCTGCCATCTTCGCCATGAAAAACAGGCCCACGCCCTGTTGGCCACTGCCCAGCGCATAATGCCACTTCCACGCGCGCACCCACAGCCCCGCCAGCAGCACGGCCACACATAAACCCAACGGCAAGGGCGACGCGCTGCGAATGGCCTCCCACAAAGCCCTCACCCCAAAGTAGTAGAGGAGAAAGACGAAAAAGGCCAGACCAACCAGCACAAAGAAGTACGTCAAGTATTGTTTGCGATTATCCAAGTTCAAAGACTTCCAGTAGAAAAAGTGATTCGTGTCGACATTCTACCGAACCGGGTTGTTGAAAGCATTTTCCTGTTGTTATCCCCGCGGAGGGGAGTATCTCAGGGTCATCATTGACTCCTGTTAGTTCTCCCGCGCCAGTTCCAGCAACTTCACAGCACCTTGTTTTCCGTGCATGCCAGCAGTGGTGGCGGGTCCGACGCAGGAGGGGCAACCGTCGGTGCAGGGGCAGTCTTTGAGGAGGTCGGTGGCGGCTTCGAGAAGGCGGTCGTGGTGGGTGAAGAGTTTTTCGGAGAAGCCGACGCCGCCGGGGTAGGTCTCGTAGAGGAAGACGGAGGGTCGTTCGGAGACAGGGGCCTTGAGCATGGCCTGGTCGCGGATATCGCCGAGGTCGCAGAGGACCTGGACGGGGGAGACCTGGCGTAGAATGTTGGCGAGGGCGTTGAGGGCTTCGCCGAGTTCTTCCTGATCCATGGAAAATCGATCGGCTGTGTCTTCGGGGAATTCTATCCAGTAGGACATGGTGTGCATGGTTTGTTCGGGGAGGTGAATCTCGCCCCAGCCGACGTTTTCGTGGGTGCCGAATTTTATTTTTTTGTAGATGGTGGGGAGCCAGGTGACGGAGAGTTCACCTGCACAGCGTAGTACACCGCCGGCCTCTTTCTCTTGTAGACGACCGATAATTTTGAGATCCACCTTGGTCTCGGCGTCGGTGTAGTAGTCCACCTCGACGGGGCGCGCGTAGGCTTTTCGGTCGTCGAGATCGAGGTTTTCGATGGTGTATTGTTTGCTCTGGTGGAGGTAGATGGCGTTGGTGTAGACCTCGGTGGGGGCTGCGAAAGAATCAATCTCACCAATAACGCGTCCATGGTCAGATACGTCAAGGATGACGACGTTGCCTGTAGCTGCGGTGCGAAGGCTGACGTCGCTGGCGGGATAAGTATCTTCGGACCAGTGCCATTTATCGCGGGTCTTGCGCAGGATGCGGTGTTCCTGGAGGTAGTCGAGGATGCCTTCGGTGGATGTGGGGTCAACGCCAAAGGCTTCGCCTTCGATGAAGGGGAGTTCGAAGGCAGCGCATTTAATGTGGTTGGTGAGGATGATGAGGTTATTGGGATCGACGGTACCACTTTCAGGGTCTTGCTCGAAGAAGTAATCGGGGTGTGAGATGATGAATTGGTCGAGGGGGGCGGAGGTAGCGATGAGTATGACGAGGGCCACGTTGTTACGTCGTCCGGCTCGACCGGCCTGTTGCCAGGTGCTGGACACGGAGCCTGCATACCCGGTCATGATGCAAACGTCGAGAGAGCCGATGTCGATGCCGAGTTCGAGAGCGTTGGTGCTGATGACGGTCATGATCTCGCCCTTGCGCAGCCCGTTTTCGATGGCTCGCCGCTCGGTGGGAAGATACCCGCCCCGGTAACCCTGGACCAACTTTTCGGATTTACCCAGGCGACGGACGCCTTCTTTGAGGTAGGTGGTGAGGATTTCAACGCGGAGGCGACTGCGAGCGAAGACGATGGATTGAATATCCTTACTGAGGAGCATGCGTGCGAGTCGTGCCGCTTCTTTTACAGAAGATTTACGGATACCGAGCTCGTGATTCACCACGGGCGGGTTGTAGAAGAGGAAGTGCTTTTCGCCTGCGGGTGCACCGTTGTCGTCGATGAGGGTGACGGGACGTTCGATAATGCGCTCGGCCATTTCTTTGGGATTGGCGATGGTGGCAGAACAGCAGATGAATTTTGGGTCGCTGCCATAGAAGTTGCAGATGCGCTTGAGACGTCGGAGGACATTGGCGAGGTGCGAGCCAAAGACGCCGCGGTAGTGGTGAATTTCGTCGATGACAATGTATTCGAGATTTTCGAAGAAGCGAATCCAGATGGTGTGGTGGGGGAGAATACCCGCGTGGAGCATATCGGGGTTGGTGACGACGATGTGCCCAGCACTGCGTACGGCCTTACGTGCTGAGGCGGGGGTATCGCCGTCAAAGGTGTAAGTGCCAATCTTCACTTCCATCTCGTCGATGGTTTCTTTGAGTTCCTGGACCTGGTCCTGGGAGAGGGCCTTGGTGGGGAAGAGGTAGAGTGCGCGAGCCTTGGGGTTGTCGAGGAGTCTATTGAGGATAGGGA
>CALAXS010000504.1 GCA_937895305.1 uncultured bacterium | reverse complement strand
AACTCTACCCATGCTCAAGATTCAAACCTATACTCCTGAAATTGACCTGCTCGCAACCACGAGCGCAGGTTTTCCAATGATGTCTTAATATACTCTAACCTTATCATAGTTGTTCGTGTACACAGGGTTGCTGGTTCTTCATAAGGTAGCTACCTAGACCGACACCCAAGTCTTCCAGCCCGGCTACAAGCAACCGACAAATTTCCTGGGCACCCTGTGTATTTAAATGGGTATTGTCCGTTTTACCCTCAGGGTAAGCAGGGTAGACGCCCTTTTCCAGATTCATAAAAAGCTTATGGGTCTTTTGGGGACCAAGTTCTTCAAAGCGTTTTCTGGTCATGGCATGGAGATCCAATAACGGCACATGCGCCTCTTTGGCCAGGGCACGCATGGCATTCGGGTATTCACCATGGGTTGTTTTCAGGTGCGCACCGGACTCCCAGATATTTCGGCATAGGGGAGTCACCAACACAGGAACTGCGCCACGGGCCCGTGTCTCCTGGACATAACGCAGAAGCTGGCGTTGATAGTCGATGTAAGGGGCTGTATATCGCGCTGGGTCAGACTTTTTTTCATCGTTGTGCCCGAACTGGATGAAGACATAGTCGCCTTTATCCAGTTGAACATGGACTGATTCCCAGGCTCCCTCATCATAGTAACTCTTTGAACTACGGCCGCTGCGGGCCATATTCACTATCTCTACGCGATCAGGCTCGAAGAATTCGGGGAGCATCTGACCCCAGCCCTTCAAGGGATGGCGCTCTGGGGGAAAAGTAGCCACAGTCGAATCGCCGATTAGAAACACCTGTAGTGGTTCATCCGTGCCTGGCCTTTGCTCCAAGGGCACAGTCTGACAACCCAGCACGCATATACTGAGAACAGAAAGTGTTAGTATCGCTTTTAGTTGGCTGATTTGTTTTGATGATATGCTCATGGGATTACGCTACTCGACAGGTATAAGGTTTTTCAATAGTGGTCGGTAACTTAACTATGGAACAGAAGCTATTCCTGCACTGAATGGGGTATCGATAGGATAGTGGGGGGGGGGACCTGGACGATTTTACCGGGTGTGTCTACTGCCTGAATACTATCACTTTGATTGTAAATCAGAATATCCTGGGATGTATTCGTTATATAGACCTTGTCCAACCGGGCATCTATGGTTGTTTCAGGCGCAAGAGCTGGGACGCCGAGGACGGCAGGGTTACGAAGAACCTCTTCCAATGCAGTTATTATGCCTTTGTCCCTTTTGCTACTGCTCTGAATGATGGCTCCATCACCCATGGGTAAAACCTCCAGTGTTGAGGACGGTATAGGGCTATCAGATTTTTCGGATTCCTGTGGGGGGCTTGCAGTAGCGAATGGAAAGAGAAGTTCGCCTTCCGGGCTTCGTGCTTCCCAGTTTTTCGGTACTACAAGGGTAAGCCCCTTCTCAACGGCACGTTGGATTGCATGGACAGTATCTGCCTCGGTTACAGTACCCAAAGCCCACACGAAAACA
>CALAXS010000503.1 GCA_937895305.1 uncultured bacterium | reverse complement strand
GGCAAATGTAGTCACCTCCTTTCAATACGAGATAAACAACATGCCCTGCACGGTTTGAGACGTACAGGGCATGGATCACTCATATTGAATGGTCACACTTCCTAGGGTCTCAGCAGGCAAAATTTAAGGCCCGAAGGCCGCCGACTTTCTCTGACGCGCTAAGCATGTTGGCTTTTAAGAAAGCACATACTAACAAATATCCCCGTCCCGCCGCAACTGGGCCACGCCCCACCATTGACACAGACCCCGCCCCTTTGGTCCAATGGGGCGAAGAAACCCCCGACAAAACAGTACGGATGACCATGACTTTACCTTTTAAACACGATCTATGGCGATGGCCCGCTCTTTTACTCTGGGTGGCCTTTTTTTATATGGGCCTGTTTCCCGTATTCAGCTTCAACCTTCTGCGGGATATAGGAAATGTGTACTCTCGGCATGCCATGATTAATTCCCCCTATGTGCTTATCCTCAGCCTCTGTGGCTATCTGGGCTACTTCGTGTACCTGCGTTGCCGGGAAATACGGTGTACCTACGCGGAAGCCCAGGGGAAAGGACTACAGATTACCCTGATTGCATTTTTCGCTTTTCTGCCCATCGGCCTGGACCAGTTTGGACTCTGGGAAGACATCTATCCCTTAGAAGGGCTGAGAATTATGTGGGGCTTTGCCACCGTAAAATGCATCGCCTGGCTCTATCTCATGTCCCTTATACTGCGCTACTACCTGCTCCAGGGGCCAAGCGTCTTTTTGGGAATGACACAGTTATTTGGGCGTATGCCCCGTCAAACAAATCCCCCACCCCAACGTTCTATAGAAGTGAACGAAATTTTCACCGAACCCGAAAAAAGTGAAAAATCAGACGATTAAGAGTTTTTTGTAATATAAATTACAAAAGTTCTGCGAATCGAAAGTTGGAGCAAGACAGTATTCCAGGTACCTTAACGGAATACAACACACTGTTGATTCAGTATAACACCCTGTAAAATAAGTACTTATAATTAATGTTGCAGGGCCGGATACACAAAATACAGAGGCTTTACCTATGACAGTCGTTTCGATAAACTACTCCCGGTCCGAACGGGTAGAGAACAGCTTCAATCGTAGAATTGCATGGGTGGTTTGCTTAACCATCATGACATGCACCACTTTTGCGGGGGCAGTCACACTCGGCTTCGGTCCAATTACAGTTGAAGATACGAGCTATAGTGTACCCATTCGTCTCATCGACATGGAGGCGCCGGTAGCGGCGCTGAATTTCTCACTGGTCTATGACCCCAACGTTTTTCAGCCCCTCCAGACCCAGTCCGGGCCAAGTGCCCAAGTGGCCAACAAGATTATGGCGGCCAACATAACCGGGCCGGGAATCTACACCGTGCTGGTCTATGGCGTGAATGACAAGGCTATGCCGGCCGGTGATCTGGGATGGATAAACCTGGAACGAATCAGCACGGCGGCTTCAGGCAGCTCCGGATTCGGCATTGCAGATGCAAAAGCGGTATCCCCGGACGAGCAGGAACTGCCCGTCTCCGGTGATAGCGCACAGGTCGCTTGGGGCAACCCGACGGCCCCGCCTCCTGAAGAGCCGGATGAGGAGCCGGAAAGTCCGACAACGCCAACAGAGGAAGAGGTTCCAGCGAGTGCAGACCCGGAAACAAACCCGGGAACGCCGGATGCAACGAATGACGCTGCACCAGGGACGACTCTGAATGTGGCCAGTGCGCTTGCCGATCTGAATTTGCCGGACGCGCCTATGGTACTTCCACGCACCGCACGGAATGGTACTTCAGGAGCACCGGGCACCACAGGGACAGCAGGTACAAGTTCAGGCAATCGAACGGCTGCCGATGCAGACGGACGTGTAAGGCTGTCCACGGACTATGGCTCGAATAACAATACGACGACAGGCCCTGTATCGGCAGGTGGCAACAGCCCACAATCCCGTACAGGAACAAATAATGGGACCGCTTCAAAAGCAGATCCCGACACAGTTGAATCTATTAATCCTGAAGCATCTTCAGAGGATAGTACGCGTACCGCGCAGTCCAACGATGCTTCGTCCCCCCTTAAAATGATTCAAACGTTGAGCTACTGGAACATTCTCATCGGGGGCCTGAGTACGACTTTATTCGTGGGTCTCATTGTTTTTCTGCGACAAAAGCTCATCAAGGATTAATTCTACGCAGCGGTCACTGTACCGACTGCTGATACGATCTCTGCGAAACTCTGGTTCCTATCAGAGTGAGCACCTCACCGGAGATGTCGGGCGCCCCCTTCCGACATCTCCTTTTTTTTATTTTTCGGACTACCCCTGACCCGATTTCTCGTTCCCAAGCTCTGCTTGGGAATGCATACACCGGGGCTCTGCCCCGGAAAACCAAAGCGCACGGCTCGTAACGGCGTGTTTTTTAGCGTCAGTAGTAAATTAACGGAATCTTCATGGGCAGCAATGTTATTTTTACGGGCTACCAATACACGACTACGGATGCTAGACTGCTGCCTATGCTGTTCATGTCGAGGTAAAGTCCGTGAAATCCCTGCTACGAAAAATGTATAACGCCGCCTGCGCACGGCCTCCCCTTAACTGGATCATCCAGCGCGAACTCAACCGACTCGGCGCACGCGACTGGACCGCCCACCACATAGAGCGCTTCATCAACAGCGACGCAGGTGCAGCCTACGGCCTCGATAAACAATCCCGCGCCACCCTCGTCCAACAATTTCAGCACATCAGCAACACCATTCAATCCGGCACCGCACCCGTAGTCCACCTCATGCTCGCCGAAGCCATCCTCGCCATTCCCCCCGAAATCAAAGGCCATGTGGTGGAGTGCGGCGTATGGAAAGGGGCGAGTTCCGCCAGCCTGTCTCATGTGTGTGCCTTGACCGGGCGCAGGCTCAAGGTCTGTGATTCTTTTCAGGGCCTGCCCGACGACGACGAACAACGCCACACGGGGCTCCATACCGGCGTATACGGCCACTACAAAGAAGGCATGTTCAAAGGTGCTCGCGAAGAAGTGGAATCCAACATCCGTACCCTCGGCAACATGGAAGCCTGTGATTTCGTAGAAGGTTTTTTCGAGGATTCCCTGAAGCAACTCACCGACCCCGTCGCCTTCGCTTTCCTCGATGTCGACCTCGTGTCCTCTACCCGGGATAGCCTCAAGGCCCTCTGGCCCCTCCTCATCGAAGGAGGCTATATCTACGCCGACGATGCAGGCGACCTCGATGTCGTCAAAGTCTACTTCGATGACACCTGGTGGCAAGCAACCCATCACTGCGCCGCGCCCGGCTTTGTCGGTTCCGGCTGTGGACTCCCCCTCAGCCCCACCTATTCAGCCATCGGCTACACCCGCAAACTTGGCGACTTCGATGCGAAGGACTGGAAGAAAGCGGACTTTCTCTATTATCCCGAGTAAAACCAAAAGCGTATATAGGAATAAAAAATGAAGCAATTGGTCATAGGTGTGGTTGTAATTATATTCATCCTTGTACTCCTACCCATTCCGGGCATGCTTCGTGGTGAAGGTGGCCCTAATGCACCTGTAATTCCCACAGTACAATTTACAAATTCACCCATTCATATCGCCGCTAGAGATGGTAAATTATCGAGCATAGAAGACGCTCTGGCATCGGGGGCAAACGTAAACGCCCAAGATGAATATGGCCGTACCCCATTGCATTACGCAGCAGAAAACGGGCATGGTCAGACAACCGCCGGGTTGCTTTCCATGGGTGCAGACCCAATGCTCGTTGATGGGCAGGGTGATGTGCCTCGTGTACTGGCACTTAGAAATAACCACAACCAGACTGCAGGGTATCTTCCCGATACTCCGGGTGCTACCGTCGAAGCATCTACCGGGACCCGCTTGAATCCTTCCCTGAAATATCGTGACCTCCACAGTTTTGAACAGACCATCGGGCAACCCGCTACACTACTTAAAAGTGAACACGTCTGGTTTTTCGCGCCAATAACTTTTGAAAAGGAAGCGGCGATAGTACACCCCTATCTCGTCAACGCCTATGACGCACTCTATGAAATGGTGGGTGTACATACGCAATACGTTATCGTTGTCTATAACTTTCCCCCTGGGCATGAGGACGCTTTTGGTGGGACGAGCAACTGCACCATTTTGTACGACGACAGCAATCTACAGCTTGACCAACATGAAGAATGGCGTAAACATCACGTCCCCCATGTGTCCGGCTATATCGAAGAAATGGCACATAACTTCAACTTCACGTAGTTCGGTTGGGAAATGGTCGGTTGGAGCATAGGCATAAAAGCCAGCCAGAAGGTTGCTTCAAATCCGGTATTTCAAAGGAGTCTGGATAGCACAATGCGTGGTCAGCGAGAGACCTTTGAGCGTTATCGTGCCCTCGATTACACCTTTCCAAATGACATCCCCAATAACCAGGTGGATCGTATTCACGCTTATATTCTGTTTCAATGCGAGGCCCAATACGGCCCGAATTTCTGGCGTGACTTTTTTCGCGAGGCCAATAAACATAAAACAGAAATGACCACTGCAGAGCGGGATGAACGTTATCGAATGACCATCGATTGCTTTGATAGATTGCCTGGCCTGAATTTCAAAGAGCTACTTCGCGAAAACCATATTTCTCTGACAACCGATATTAAGTCCATGAATCCCGAGGGCGCGGGCTGGAATCGCAGATTGGAATAGGTCTGTCCATAAAGATCCATCACGCGCTTTGCGTAGTACAAAGCCGTACTACCTCACCCGTCATTGCGAGGAGCGCAGCGACGTGGCAATCTAGCTTGGTCCAGATGACTGGACAGTGGTCGCCATATCTCCGGCACCAACATCTACCGGACCAAGCCAGATTGCCACACCTCGTTGTACTCGGTTCGCAATGACGCGCCTTTTTGAGTCAACAATGCGTTAGATACTTTTATTTTGGACCACCGCGCATAATCTCTACACCATAGACCCGGCTATTCCCCTCGCGATAGTATTGTTTCAGCCACGGTGTAGCATCCAGTTGCGCCAACGTCTTTCCATCCACAGGCCACGTCTCGGAACATACCACCCAGTGCACCACCCATGTATAGAGTATTTGCTCGCGCGTGATGGTGGTCGTTTCAGGGTGAAAGAATTCGTCGTTCAAGGTGCGTAGTTCCCTATACGGCACATGAGTCAGGTTGAAGGAGCCAATTCCAAAAAAGACATCATTCCTTTTTTGTTGCACGATGACATCACTCATGGGGGAGGGTGCGATGACTTTGCTTTGGTTGTCAAAGAAACTGATTTGAATATATTCGAGGGCCTTCGCATCGGAATCCATCATCCACTGCGTGCGCTGCCCTGGCCAGGGGCTTGCACTCAGCCCCGCCTGAAAGACTATTGTAGCCACGACGACAGAACTCACCCCGCCACCATAGAGCACCACCTGCGTCATACGCCGTAAGGGTAATTTCAATTGCGGCAATCCTTGTGCGGTCAAGATACACAAGGGCAGCCACAAAAAAACCTGCATGCGTTGCGGTCCGAACTGCAAGAAAGCACCCTGCCCGAAAGCAGAAACGCTCAATGCACCCAGTCCCAGGAGCCATAGGGCGACGAACACCTGCCCGGTGGATGTAGTAAGGGTGTGTTCTTTTTTCCGGGTACGGGCCGTATGAATTGCTGTACATGCTAAGGCAAGTACCAATGCGAAATCGGATACAGCCGTCGCGACAACGCCCTCGTTAAACTGCCCGAGACCACCGTAATACAGTTGATGCAACACATAGCACCCGGCGTAGGCCCAGACGTAATAGAGACCGAGGCGCAAGAGCAGTCGTACCCAAAGAGTATCCGTCTTGATACGATGGAGTAGGGGAAGGGCGATGATAAGGTGGACCAGCGCAGCCATCACAAAAGGCCCGAACCACATGGCCATGTTGGCGACCTGAAGGTGATTGTCGATGGAGGTCTGGTTTTGTTGCATGAGCAGAAAGGACAGGAATGCGCCGAGGAGGATGGGGAAGACGAGGGGGTATAGACCTCTGGTGGAGACCCCTTCGTTATTCGAAAACTTGAGCAGGCTATACAGCGTCATCAGCCCCAGCGTGAACAGCCCGAAGCGCACATTGAGAAAGGTGGCTGCTACAAGTACACAGGCCGTTAAAATCATGGAGAGGATGTTGGTGCCGCGAGGATGTCGTATCAACTGGTGCAGACCCCAGAAACACCCCGCTATGGACAGGGTGTAATAGGCGCGGGGGAAGATAAGAAAGGGATTGAGGTGGGGCCCCTCGGCCAGGCCATAAACCCAGGCACGAAAAAACCATGCGGCATAGGCGGGGTCGTCGAACCAGCCCGCGAAGTGGGCGAGAAGATAGTGAATGCTGCCCAGGCCGCCACTCAGCACAAAGAGTAGGAAGGCACTGTTGCTATGTTTGGGGGTTAGCACGGTGAGCAGTCGATACACCACCAGCAACAAGCAAAATACGCCCACACCGTTCAGCACTTCGTATGCCAGGCGGTTATTACTGTCCGTAAAAATTCCCAGTACCACATAGAGCCAGAGGTGGGGAACGCTATAAAAGCTGCGACCTTTTACACCCGTTTCTAGATCATAGGCAATTTTTTGTCCACTGTTCGCATAGGCCGAGTTCATCTCCGGCCACGCGTCCATACTATGCATAAACAAAGCACTGTCAGGAATGGACAACCCCGTCGCCACCATCCCCTCCGGCGGAAAAGCCTTCTGCACCCCATAGATCATCAACGGCTGCAACGCACACAAGGCGATCAACCCTACTACCCAAAGCGGCACTCTGTTATCCCATGGACTCTTCATACTGTTTCCCGATTATACGTTGCACTCCCCCCAAACAAAAGCCATGAAATACAGCCCCAGGAAAAAGAAGACCATTACCCGTATCCAGCCAGAGCACGGAGGTCCCCGTCTGCACGGTAACGATGCTTTTATATATTTCCCGCGTAGGCGGGAATCTCCGATTGGTAGCTATAAACCTTGAATTTGGAAAGGTAGTCGTAATTGATTGGTAGTCCACTGCTTCGACTGGTTAGTCTATATTGGTGAAACGGAGGTCCCCGCCTTCGCGGGGAAGATGTTTGTATTTCCTGTTTCGCGGTAACAGCAATTGGAGAGTTATTCAGTGGCATCGATTTTAGCAGCGAATTAGTGAACATCTATAGGCAGGTCACCAATCCGCCACCCCACGGGCAAAGTGCATCCCCATTCCAATCTTGCTATGCTGTCCCCAACCTCGAGGAATCCCTGCCCATGCCAGTAACGCAACAACACCCCACCCGCATCAGCCTGTGGATCCTTGTTGTACTACTCATTATCCTGGGCATCGAAACAGGAATCGCCCTCCTGATCGGCTGGCGACCCGAAGGCATCATCGCCCACACGGGCTTCATCCTGTTCATCACACTGGCACTCCTCACCATCGCCAGCTTTAAGATTCCCCGGCTACAACAAGCGTGGGGGAGAGGCGACCGGGAACGCACGCTGCTAATCATCAGTGGCATCATCGCTATCCTTCTCCTCGACTTTGGTGCAGGCGTTCTTCTGCAACGGCACAACACCGATGCCTTCTTTCATACCCGTGGGGCCAACATCAAAAAAGTGTTTCACCCCGATCCCGACTATCTCCCGACCATGCACGACCCCATTCACTTCACGACCAACGCCCGGGGCATCCGCGCGCCCCGCGCCCCCAAACCCGGCGAAGAACAATGGCTCACCATCGGCGGTAGCACCACCGAATGCATGTACCTCGACGACACCAAAACCTGGCAAGCCCGACTCATGACCCAACAACAAAACCCGGGCGTTTGGATTGGTAATGTCGGTATCAGCGGTTTCGACACCCACGAGCATATTCAGTTTATGGCCAGCTCCCCCCTCCTCGATACGGTTAATGGTGTCATCCTACAGATAGGCATCAACGACTACTGGCGCTTCATCGCAGGTGAAGAAGAGAAAATTAAATACAAACGCTTTCAAGAGGCCGTTACACCTGAAGTAACCCCAATCGAAAGCGACGTGGTGCAAAAGAGCGGTTATGCACCCTACTGGACCCGCCCCTACATGCTCCAGCTCTACCGTGTACTCCGTCGCGAACGCAACCAGGTAATCCTGGCCCCACCCAAAGAAACCCACGAAGGGATTGGGGGAGAGGAATACCACATCCGCCGTCAGAAACGTGTAGCCGCCACACTCACCCCGGATCTCCCTGACCTCACCGCAGGACTACAGAGCTACAGGGTGCGCCTCGAAAGCCTCATTGCCCACGCCAAACGTCGTAACCTGAAAATCATCTTCACTACCCAGCCCGTCTTGTGGAAAAAGGATCTTGACCCAAGCCTCGAAGAACGCTGCTGGTTCGGCTGGCTCAAGGATGACCGCTACCTCAGCATCGAAGCCCTCCGCCAGGGGATCGACGCCTATAACCAATGTCTGCTTAGCCTGTGCGAGCAAAACAAGATCCCCTGTGTAAACCTCGACAGCCTGAACGGTACAGACGCTTACTTCTACGACGACTGCCACTTCACCGAAGAAGGCGCACAGGCCGTTGCACACGCTATCCACCCCATCCTCGACACCCGGCTTTCAAAATAACCCGTTATGGCTGCACCCGAAAAACAACCCCCTGCCCCGCACTATCCTGAACCTGTAACCACGGCAAGGTTTTGAATTCTTTCATCACTTCCGGATCTACAGGAGCAGTATCCGGGCAAAACACCACCGTTACCCCATACCGATCCACCAGCGCCCGACGTGTCGTTTCCGAGGTGCCCTGAGTGAAAAATTCATGGACCGTCTTGCGTATTTCAGGCATGATGTTCCGCGAATAATCCAGCGTGCCATTCCCATACACCGTCTTGTGTCCACGCAGTACCGCCACATCCCCGAAGAGCGGTGTACCCGTCGACGGTGCCAGCACCACCTCCCCTTCAATCCCCTGAAAAAGCTGCCCATCCTGTTCCGTCATATACGCCTGCCGCGTCCAGGTATACGACCCCTGTAACCCGTCATGCCCCAGCGGACCATAGGTCCCCATCCACGTCACCAGAATAGAAAGTACCCCACAAAAAATAATCCCCCCATGCAATCCCTTCGCAACGCGCGGCCAGGTGCAACCTACCTGCTGTAGCCCCATGGCCCCCACAACCGCAAAAGGAAGTCCCAGGATCACCACAAAACGCTGAGGCATAAACTGTAAAAACCACCCCTGCCCCATCGCCGTGAGACTGCCACACAAAAAGGCCAGTCCCCATAAAACATACCAACCCACGCTACCCAAGTCCCCTCTCCCTTCACTACAGCGCCACCCCAGCCACAGCCCCGGCACTATCCCCAGGAATGCCCAATCCGACACCGCAATCGCAGCGGTTGTCTCGCCCCCCTGCAACCAGTTCCCGTAATATGCGACATAGCCCACATACCCCAGACCATAAAGTACCAGATAGCCCACCGCGCCCATGGCAAGCGCGCGCGCCCATCGCGGGTTTTGCCCAATGCCCGCCACCAGGCCCAGCGGTAACAACAAACACACCAGACCCAACGCGCTCAACAACGGAAATAGCCACAATTGACCACTGAGAATTCGAAAGGCACTTTCAGTCAATTCTGGATTCAAACGCAACATCCGTAATGCCAGGAGGGCACCCAATCCCGTCCCCACAGTAATCAGACTACAAAACTTTATCCGCTGTCCCATGGACAAAGCAGGAAACACCAGCAAGTGCATAATACCCACCGCCCAAAACATGGGCCCCACCCGAAAATTGGAAAAAGCACACAAACCATAGACCACCAGGAGCATCAACGCCCGGCCCGTGGATGGTTGACGAAGAACCGAAAACTGAATTCGCAAGGCCGCAAAGCCCAGTCCCATCGCCACCGTGTAATACAATCGTGCTGTTAACAAGTACGGCTGATAGCGCGCGCCTTCGCATAATTCATAAAGAAAAAAATGTTGAAAACTATCCGTAAAATCAGCATGGTCCGTTAAACCCGCGAACCAACACAACACATACAAAATTCCACCTGCGCCCCCACCCAATGCAAAGAGGCTGAAGGCGGTGGCCGCTAGTTTTGGCACACTTACCCTGAGCAATCCCCACGCCATGAGCAACATAAAAAACAGCCCCAGCCCATGGGCTATGCCCAACACGATATAAGGATTCAGTGGCAAGCCGCGCGTCAATAGACCCAGCCAGCCATACATGCGATGGTGGGGGAGCGCATACAAACTCGGATCACGATCCCCAACCGACGAATCCACCGTGGCATAGGGCGAATAATAATCATCATGAAAATGGGCCATCGCTGAACGATAGGCATACGTATCTACCGTATGCAGCCCCGACGGTACATGACCCGCCGGCGGCGCAAGTAGAATCCACCCATGCAACAACGGCTCTATCAACGCCAGCCCAACCATGACACACCACACCCAACGCGGTGTGGTGTTATGCGTCTCTTTGCTATCTAAAGCATTTTCCATGTATTACCCGGTACCAAAGCTGATTTGTTTGTTTTCGTCTATGGGACCAAGAGATTGCCGCGTCGGCTGAGCCTCCTCGCAATGACGTGTATAATCGCGTCATTGCGAACCGAGTGGAGCGAGGTGTGGCAATCTCTTGGTCCCATAGTCTTTAACTGTGAATTGGTTAGAGTATACCCCATGGAAGATGAGAATACCCCCGTCCCCATGCTATCGTGATGCCTCAGCACCCAGGAAAGGAGAAGCATGCCCCTCATCGCCCTCATCATCGTCGCATGGACCCTCGGTCGACTCATGATGGCATGCCTGTCTTTGCGCCCCGAAAGTGGACGTATCCCCTTTACTTTCGCAGCAGGACTCTGCGCCACTGCTGTGCTCGTCATCATGCTGGGCAGTGTGTCGCTGGCGTATTTGCATGGCATGCTCTATGCGTTGGCTTTAGTGGGCATAATGTGGGAATTGAAAAGTTACAACCAGACGAATACTTCCCTTGAATCCGACCGAGAAGGTCCCTGGTCCCGGCTGGAAAAATGCAGTCTTGCAGCAACAGTTGTCGCGCTCTTTCTTACCCTGCTTTCTGCGCTTGCCCCTGTGACCCATTGGGACGCAACCGTCGCCCACATCGCCCTCGCATCCGACTACGCACGCGAAGGAAAAATTTTTCTCCACAACGGTAACGTCTATTCCGCCTATCCTCAATTCATGCATGGCCTCTTCGCTACCGCCTACTACAACAGTGGCGAAAAGACCGTCACCCTCCTCAACTGGTCCATGGCCCTCCTGGCCTGTGCAGCCATCTACGAACTTGGTCGTCGCATCGCCGACCGCCAGACCGGCATCATCGCCATGGCCATCCTCGCTACGGCACCTGTCTTCATGGACCAGGCCGGGGGTGTCGGCATTGACCTCGCCTTCACCGCAATCACCCTCTGTGCCCTGGCGGCCCTGGTCGCCTGGCGCGATACCTCACAATGGGGATGGCTCCTCCTCGCGGCCCTCCTCGTGGGATCATCCTGCGGTATTCGCCATACGGGCCTTCTGACCTGCGTGCTACTCACCGCAGGCGTAGTCCTCTTCGCACCACAACAGCGCATCCGCAGCACCCTCCTCTTCGGCTTCATCGGTTTCCTTGCCACACTGCCCTGGTTAATCCGCACCGGACTCGTGGCAGACAATCCTTTTTTCCCCTTTGAACTTTCCCTCTTTACCAACAACCCGGAGATTCCTCATATCGCCATCGGCACCATCGGTGGTCATGAAACCATAGGCACCACAGGGGGTAATCATATCCTCGCTTTCCTCCGTTTCCCCTGGGACATCGTCATGCGCCCGGCCCGCTACGATGGTTGGTCCAAGTCCCCCGGTGGACTGGTACTGATTCTGGGTATACCCGGATTGCTACTCGCTGGACGCCGCGCCCGGGCCCTGGGCAGTTTCAGTATTGCAGGCGGCATGGCCTTCTTCTTTTTCCAACGCCTCGCGCGCTATATCCTGCCCTTCTTCGCGCCCATGATGGTTGTGGCCGCTATGGCCCTCATACACATTCGCAGAGGCAGTACCCTGGCCTGTGCCGTCCTGATTCTTTCACTTGTATTCGGACTTAGCCTCCACGTTGCAGCCATCCACTTTAAAATCCCCGTACTTCTGGGCCGTACCACCCAGGCCGAGTACCTCGAAGAACGCGTCGAACGCTATCCCGCTTTTCTCTATGCCAACGAATACTGCAACGATGGCGGCACCCTCCTCACGGTAGATCAACGCACGTACTACATCGAAGGACCCACCTGCCAGAACCACTGGGCCATGAAAAGTCTCATTCCCCTTTCTCCCAGTGAACAATACAACTGGCTCCAGGAAAATCAGATTCGCTATATCCTTTGGCCCGAAGAATTCGTCCGGGAGTCCGGAGCCATTAGCGATCTAGAACCCATGTTTACCCAATGGCTTCGTGATGAAAAACACTTCACCCTCGTTAAGCGCATGGCTATCCCAAAGCCCAAAGGTACCGGCGTCGAACACATTGCCTTCCTTCGCTTTTCAGCGCCCGAAAGTGGGGGTGAATAAGCACTATGTCCGTGCGTGAGACCATAACAAGAAACACCCTATTCAATACCCTGGGTCGCCTCTGGGAAGCGGTGGCCGGGGTCGTGCTTACCTACTACATTTATCACATGCTCGGCTGGGAAGGCTATGGCCTCTGGGCACTCGTGGGGGCCTTCACCGGCTACGCTACCCTGCTCGATGTCGGTGTGAGTAGTGCCTTCACCAAATACATCGCCCAATACGCCGCCACCGACGACCACGACGGGGTCTCCTCAGTGATTAACACGGGCCTTCTTTTTTATATCCTGCTGGGTGGGGCGATTGCTGTGGTGGGCTGGCCCCTCATCACCTACCTTATCGACGCCGCTATCTGGCTGCTGGAATCCATGCACCCGGATCATGGTGGGCGTTACCGTGAAGTGGGCGCAGTAGCAGAAGTGCAATACCTCTGCCGTTGTGCCCTGCTCCTCTTCATCCTCGGCAACTGCCTCGCACCAGTCACAGCCATCCAGTCCGGTTTCCAGCGCATGGGCATTTCCAATATCCTCAGCTTCATCGCCTCTATCGCCAAGCTCGTCCTCACCGTCCTCTTCCTACAGGCGGGCTATGGCGTCCGCGGACTCCTCTATACCAACGGGCTGGTCCTCCTCCTCCTGGCCCTGCTCAGTCTTGCCGTGGGTTTTAAAATCTTCCCCGCCCTGCGTTTTGCACCCCGTCACATCAACCGGGCCGTGCTCCACGACCTCTATCAATTCGGCTGGCGCAGTCAGGTCGCCAAGCTTGCAAACATCATCAACTTCCAGACCGACCGCATTGTTATCGGCCTCGTATTCGGCGACCTGACTTGGGTCGGCATCTACCGTGCTGGCGAAGAACTCGCCGGAAAACTCCGCCAGATTCCCGCCCTTGTCGTGAGTGCGCTCATCCCCGCAGTGTCCGACCTCGAAGCGCGGGAAAAACATGACACTATCGCCGAGCTGTACGCACGCTCCACAAAATACATCGCCCTGGTCACCGTACCCCTCACCGTATTTTCCATTATCTTCGCCATGCCCCTGCTGCGCATCGTCTTTGCCGATGCTGCGAACCTCCATACCTCTGCCTGGGTACTGCGTATCATCCTCATGGGCTACCTCGCCAACGTCCTGCCCGGTCCAGGCGTGAGTATCGCGCTGGGTAAAGGGCGTGCCGACCTCCCCATGTACGCCGGACTCATCTCCATGACCGCCAACATCCTCCTGACCCTTCTCCTCGTCTACACCATGGGCTTCCTCGGCGTACCCATGGCTACCGCACTCGCCATGGCCCTGTCCACCCTCTGGTTTATGAACGCCATGATCACCATACAGCCCGTGTCCCGCTGGCGACTCCTCCGCGAAGGACTCCTCCTGCCCACTATCATTTGCATCCCCGGCGCACTCCTTACCCTGCTCATGATCTTCGCGATCCAGGATATTGATTCACGACTGGAAAACTTCATTTTGTCCGGGGTGGGTGCAGCGCTTTTTGGTCTGGTCTATGTAATAGTCATGCGCTGGTCTCGGGTCCTGGACGCTTTCGACGTAACCTTTATGGAAGAGAGTCTCCACCTCAACCGACTACCGCTCTTTCGTTGGTGGACCAAAAGGATGCGCCATGTTTAGCCGCATCAACCAAAGCCTGCGTAACTGGGCCGAGAAGGATGGACGGGGCTACCCCGATTGGGCCACACGCTATCGCCCTGTCGTGGATGGCCTGCGTAAACGTGGCAAGCTGGAGGGCCGAATCCTCGAAATCGGTGCAAACGCAAACGGTCTTGCACGTTTTGCAAAACGCCCCGTCATTGCCATTGACCTTGCCGTGGACCACCTCCACGAAGCGCGGGCAAACCAGCCCGTTAAAGGGGTGGCCGGAGATATTACGCAACTCCCCTTTCCCGATAACAGCTTCGATGCCTGCGTTTGCATGGATACCTTCGAGCATATACCCCAGAACCTGCGCGAGTACGCTGCCCTGGAAATTCTCCGCGTACTTAAGGGGAGCGGGACGGCAGTCATCGCCTTTCCTTCCGGCGCTGCTTCTACCCAGGCCGAGGCGGAAATTCGCCGGGCCTATCACGACTATAGCGGCGGTGGCCATATCCGTTGGCTGGACGAACATGTAGAGCACACCCTTCCCGATGCAGGTGCGATTTCCGCATACTTCAGACAAGGTACACAGGACTGCTTTCATGTCTTTACCCAGGGCAACACCAACCTGCGTCTCTGGGTTTGGATGTGGCGCGTACTCATGTGCGGGTGGCCCGGTCAAGGCAATGGTATCGCCCAGGCCGTCCTGCGACTCTGCACGCCCATACTAAGCAAGTGCCACTCAGGGACCTGTTACCGCGCCATGATCTGGATCGACGCAAAGCTGTGGAGGGGCGAATGAAACTTTCAATCGTTATCCCCACCTGGAACCACTATGATTTGCTGTCGGCCTGTCTCGAATCGTTGAAAGCCCAATCTCAACCGGCAGATGAAATTATCGTAGTTAACGATGCTTCTACCGATGACACCGTGGAGCGCATCACAGAGGAACATCCAGACATCACACTCATCATGCGCGAGCGCAATGGTGGCTTTGCAAAAGCGGCTAACCTTGGGTTAAAGGCAGCACAGAGTGAGTGGGTTCTCCTCCTCAATAACGACATGACGCTGGCCCCCGATTTCCTGGCGCAACTGCTGGCCGTTGCGTCTGAGGATGTGCAGATGGTGGCACCATTGGTCCTTTGGCGGGATGACCCGGAGACAATCTACAGTGCCGGGGACCGCTTGTGTATCAACGGTCGGCCCGAGGCGATAGGATTTCGTGAAGTACGTGACACATTCACCCTGCCCGACAGTATTTTTGGTGTGAGTGGTGGCTCGGGACTTTTTCATCGGACTGTGTTTGAGCGTGTGGGCTATCTCGACGAATCTTTTATCGCGTACTTCGAAGATGCTGATCTGGCAATGCGTGCACGACTCGCCGGATTTAAGGCGTGTCACGCACCCGAAGCCATTGCCTATCACGTTGGCTCAGCCAGTATCGCCGACCGCACCTGGTGGCGTTCCGCACAATGCTACCGCAATCATACGTTGTTGCTGGTTAAAAACATGCCCGGCTCCCTCCTCTTCAAACATTTCTTTGCCATCAAGTTGGAGCAATTCCATCAGATGAAACAATGCTTCAGCGCAGCACGCTGCGAATTCGGTGCACTACGCGCATCGGGTATCACGCTAAAGGTTTTTGGTAGCTTGTTCCTAACGCTCATCCCCGCCTGGGTCGCACGACTACAAATCCAGCGGCACCGCGCAATCACCGTGGCTGAATTCGACGCCCTGCTCCATGGAGCGCGCAAACGATGAAGATGCCAATGCCAAAAAGTGTTTGCTGCATCATTATCGGACTGGCGCTTATCGAACCGATCATGCACCTTGCCTTGCCCTACATGGTTGGTGAGGGGCAGGCCCACACCGGATTCCACATTGGCGATACCCCTTTTTTTCTCACCGCCATGGACAGCCTCCGCAACGGCTTCCAATCGCCCTACGCTCTCCCGGACTCCCCCCTGGGTACCGCGAACGCTGCGTATTATGCACTGCCCCACCACTGGCTCTATGGGGTGATCGGGTGGGTGGCTGCGCTGGTGGGTCTTTCGGACTTTATCGCCCTGGGCCTGGCGAATGGTCTCTGTGGCGCGTTTTATCTCTATGCGGCCTGGCGTGTGTTACAGGTGCTTTGGCCGGAGCGCGCACTAAACAGCTTCTACCTCTTTAGTCTGGGCGGTGGACTGGCAGGTCTCCTTTATCTCATCACCACAAACGATGGAACCCATGGCACTGTGGAATTTGAACAATGGTTTCATCGCTTCGCGCGCTACGAATTGATAGAAGGGCCTTTTCTTTCGCCAGCGTTGGTCTTGCCAAGGCTCTACTATACCTTGCCACTGGCATTGGGTTTTGTGGCGTTGACCCGTATCGTTCAAGACAAGATTAATATAGGCACCTTGATTCTCCTTGCTATTTGCACCTGGCTCAACGCACGTATCGGCCCCTTCTTCCTTGCCATGGCCTGGGCCTGGCTCTGGGTGCAGGACGACCAACCCAAAGCACAACGCATTAAACAAGGCACCCTCCTCGCCCTGCCCGTCGCACTGTTTTTCATCCTCGTAATGATTCAATTCAGCTTCAATCCCATCGCCCGGGAAAACGTCAACATCCTCTTACGTCGTGTGGCCTGGTTCGGTTCCGTGGTGAGTGCCACTCTATTCCTATTGCCCTTCATTGGCATGACGTTACTTCGTGTCTTTCGCAATGCGCCCAAACGGGAACGTGTACTGATAGGTGCCGCCCTGGGTTATCTGATGGCCTTCACATTGCTCTATGTCCTGCACCAGACCTACTACGGAAACTGGCTCACTGGAGGCGATACCGCTGCTGCACTCGCAATATCCGACTGGGCACTCCTCGGTATAATTCCCGGTTTGCTCCTTGCAAAATTAGTACCAGCAACACCCAATGCTGCTGTATCAAAACCACTTCGCTGGGTGGCGCTCCTCACCCTCGCACTCCTGCCCATTTCCATTTCAGCATGGGGGGGAGGGGCCTTCATGCAGCTCATGCCCGAACGCTGCCTCGTTCTTCTCGGCATCCCCCTCGCCCTCCTGACAGCGGAGGGTTTGGCTCACTTGGAAGTAAAGCAACCCTTTCTTGCACGTTGGGCGCTAATATGGATTTGTCAATGCGGTCTGTGGTCTATCTTTGATTCCAATACGCATTTTCAGGGACCCTGGGGATATGGCTCAGAGGACAAAGCTTTTGCATGGGCACACAGTGAAGTCATGCCAGCAGAAGATTACAACGTTATTGAAAAAATAGAAGGGGGCACTGTGCTGGCCCCGGCCTACCACCCGCCCTACATGGGTGATGTGATTGTGCATAATCGTCCTGGAACCAAAACCATCTTCGGCCAGCCCACCCTTGAGTTTAGCGGTGTGAATATGAACGATACAGCGATAGCCATGGACCGTTTTTTTGATGACAAGACGACCACGGAACAACGACATGAACAGATTAAGAAATGGTGCGTAGACCATATCTATTGCCCCGGCACCTATCCCTTTGACGAGCATACATTGGCGCAACTGGACGCCACGCCCTGGCTACGTTTAATCGCCCAGGAAGGCGATGCGCGATTGTATGCTGTGGAGGGGCGCACACCATGACCACCCTACCCCGTACCCCCGCCACCGTTCTCATGGTCATCCTTCTTCTCGCCATGGTGGAACCCCTGACCCATTTCTGGATTCTTGAAGCCCCCCCCGAAGGCATGCACCCCACGGGCGTTCATACAGGGGACAGTGCCCACCATCTCATTGCCATGCAAGCCTTTAGCAATGGTGGGTATTCGCCCTATGTGAGCTGCGAAGCCGAGGCCGGACCCTATTCACTCACCTACTTCGCTGCACCCATCTTCCTCCTCTACGCCATCCTCGGCGAACTGGCCAATATCCTCAGCATCACCCCCTTCATCGCCCTCGGCCTCATCAACGGTCTCGCAGGTGCCCTCTACCTCTTCTGTGTGTGGCGATTCTTCAGACTCATCCTGCCTGTGTTTGCAGAAACCGCCTTCTACCTATTCGCACTTGGTGGTGGTCTCGGGGGCATACTCTACCTTATCGCACTCTCCACGGGCCTCGACCAGGCACCCCAATTCCAGGAGGCCTTCCTCCGTTTCGCCGCCTACGATCTCATCGAAGGACAACACCGCTCTCCCCTGCTTCTCATGCCCCGCGCCTACTACACCATCCCCATGGCCCTCGGCATTGCATCCCTCACCGCTTTCATCGAAAGCGAACGTATGGGCTGCCGTGCCCACCTCTTCTTCTCCGGCTTCCTCCTCTTCTGCTGCACCCTCATCAATATCCGCATTGGCCCCGTCCTCTGGGGTGTGGGCCTCCTCTACATCCTCATCGTGTCGGAGGAATCATGGCGTGAACGCTTCACCCTCATTTTCAGCTACGGCCTCTACTGCTTCTCCGGGGGCGTACTGTTTTATGCCATCCTCCTCAACCACCCCAGCTACAGCGACAACGTCTACAGCGTGGGCCAGCAAATCATGGGCATCATCCCCTTCCTCACTGCAACCCTCTTTTTCTGGCCACCACTCCTTCACACCCTCTACCGAATCCTCTTCGCAGCACCCCCATTCCTTCGGGGTTGTATCGGCGCGGGCCTCGGCTATTTCCACGCCTACCTCATCCTCTACCTCGCTTACCAGGCCTACTGGGGAAACCTCCTCATCGGGGGCGACGTAAAAGCGGGTACCGTCATTTCCGACTGGGCACTTCTCGGGGCGGTCCCCGGCATTCTCCTCACCCTGCGCCCACCCCGCAAACTTCCTGTAAAGACCAACCCCATCTACCTCTGGCTTACCTGCTGGTTTTTTGTTCTCCTCTGCATCAGCCTATCCGCCTGGGGGCACGGCTGGACCATCCGCTTTGCACCCCAACGCTTCATGCTCCTCCTGCCCATACCCATGGCACTTCTCACCGCCTGCGGACTCGCGACCTTCCCCCCCCTCCTTTCACGGCTCTGTTTCACCCTCACGATCACCTGCGGCGTCATCGGCCTGGGTGTAGCCAGCCTCTTCTTCCAGGGCCACGCCGGGAAACAAGGCCCTGACCAGGCCTTCGCGTACCTTCACTACGCCCACATGAATCAGGCCGACGCTACAGCCATCACCAGACTGGAACCCGGATACGTCCTCACCCCACCCTGGTCACCCATCGCCTTCGGCGAAATCCTCGCACAACACGAAGGACTACGAATCATCGGTGGACCCGGTGCCATGAACCTCGGCGATCTCCCCTTCAACGAAATTCAGACCGACGTTGCCGCCTTCTGGAACCCGGACACCCCCGACGCAACCCGTAAAGACATCGCAAAACGCCGCTGTGTGGATTGGATCTATAGCCCTGCAACAGCACCCGCCAACCCCGCCATCCTCCAGATTCTCCGCCAAAGCCCCTGGCTCACCATTCATCATGACAGCGGGAAGACCCTCATACTCCACGTGGATCCCCCATCCCTTTAAGAAGACCGCGCAGGAAACTTGAAAGGCCCCAGGCGTATACATACTTGAAGTACCCACAAAACCCATTCATTATGGTAGAGTAGAGAACAAAGAACGGGAGACCCGTCATGGTGGCACCCCTGACAACACGACGGCACTTTTTTAGTCAAAGTGCTATGGCCAGCGCAGCCCTGCTCGCAGCACAAGGCGGTATAGCACAAGATGCACCCCGTCCCCTGCGTCTGGGCTTTATCGGCGTAGGCAACCGTGGCTCCTCCCTGCTCCGGGATACGCTGGAGATGAAGGGTGTGCAGGTCGTCTCCATCACCGACACCTACGATGTATGGCGTGCCCGCGCCGTGGTCTGGTGTAAAGAACACTACCCCGCCGTAACCGACTACATTAAATTCGAGCGCATGATCAGCGGAGAAGAACTCGATGCCGTCGTCATCGCCACCCCCGACCATATCCACGCCCCGGCCATTCTCGAAGCCATAGAAGCAGGCCTCGATGTCTACGTCGAAAAACCCATGACCCTCACCGAAGCCGAGTCTCAGGCCGTGGTGGAAGCCGCAAAAGACAAAGGCACCGTCCTGCAGGTCGGTACCCAGCTACGAAGTCAGCCCGTTTATCAGAAAGTTCGCGAAGTCGTACAATCCGGTGAGCTGGGCAAACTTGCCCTCGTTCAGGTGAGCCGCCACTACAAAGGCCGTAACCTCGCTACGGCAACCCCGCCCGAAGAAGCCAATGAAAACAACGTGCACTGGAAAACCTTCCTGCGCCATACACAACGCTACAAGTACGACCCCGTCCGCTATTTTAAATGGCGCAGATTCAGGAACTACTCAAACGGATACTTCGGCGATCTCATGCTCCAGCACCTGGATATGTGCCACTTTGTCACCGGGGCGACCACCCCCACACGAATCAGTGCTTCAGGCGGAATCTACCTCTTCGACGACGGGCGCACCTGCCCCGATACTATCAGTGCTCTTATCGAATACCCAGGACAATTCCAGTTTAACTTTGCCTGCACCAGCACCAACGGTCACTACGGCCTGGTGGAACGCTACCTCTTTTCAGGCGGTACAATTGAGGTGAAAGGCATGACCGACATCACCATTATTCGTGGTGATATAAAAGAAGAAATCAAAGGGGAAGGCATTAACAACACCCTCCACCTGCAAAACTTCTTTGATGCAATACACAGCCGGGGCACTACCATCGCCCCTGTAGAAGCCGGGGCATTCGCCGCGACCATCACACACCGCGCCATGATCAGTACCATGGGCGAAGCCTAGATTTCCTCTACAGGTGCCTCGAATTCAATCCCGGCAGACTCAAAGCCCTTCAACAAGCCATCCTTATCGGTACACTTGAGAAAGGCCTCCGACGCCTCAATCGTATCCTCCTTCACAAAACGAACCAGCTCCTCATTCAACAAGGTCATACCGTCCTTCTTCGCGGTCTGCATAATCGACATAATCTGTGCGGTCTTCGCATCACGAATGAGCGACGCGATGGCCTGGGTCACCACCATGACCTCCAATGCAGCGACACGGCCCCCGCCCTTCTTCTTCAACAGGTTCTGGGCAATCACACCCTTCAATGTATTGGACAACATCATCCGAATCTGCGACTGTTGACTCGATGGGAACTGATCAATAAGTCTATCCACTGTCGAGATGGCCGTCGTCGTATGCAAGGTACCAAAAACCAGGTGCCCCGTTTCCGCCGTTTCGATGGCGATGTGCGTCGTCTCCAGGTCACGCATTTCACCCACCAGCACAATATCCGGATCCTCACGCAAGGCCGCACGCAGCGCAGGCTTAAAGCCATCCGTGTGCTTATGCACCTCCCGCTGATTCACCAGACACCCGTGATTCTGATGGACAAACTCGATGGGGTCCTCAATCGTAAGAATATGATCCGAACGTCCCTTGTTGATGAAATCTATCATGGCCGCCAACGTCGTCGACTTACCACTCCCCGTCGGCCCCGTCACCAGCACCAGCCCTTTATGCAGCTTGCAGAAACGCTTCAATACCGGTGGTGATTTCAACTGCTCAAAGGTCAACACCTCCGAAGGAATCAGACGAAACACCCCGCAGATACCCTTGTGATCCAAAAACAGATTCGCACGGAAACGCCCTACCCCCTCCAGCTCATAAGCAAAGTCCGTGTCATGACACTGGTCAAATTCAATTTGGTTCTTCTCTGGCGTGATTTCAAACAGGACTTTTCGCGCCTGCTCCGCCGTGATGTCTGCATCCGCCTTCAACGGCATAATTGAGCCATCCTTGCGGAACATGGGCTTGCACCCCGTGCAATAATGCAAATCCGACGTGTTATGCTCCGCCATCAACTTAAAATATTTATCGATTTCAGCCATACTGTAAAAACCTCCCAGTATCGTCCACTATTTATAACCGAGGCTACCACGCTCCCCGAAAGAACGCAAGGCCATACTGGTATAGTGCCACTGAAACCCATATACTGCCAAATCAGTCTATACGAAATATCGAAATACACCGATTCAGGAGCAAGATAACCATGGCTAAAAAAACCACCCTCAACCGCCGAACCTTTCTCAGCACAGCTGCAGCAGCATCCGCCTTTACCCTGCTGCCCCACAACAAACTCTTTGGTGCAGATGCACCGAGCAAGAAGTTGCGCGTAGCCGGGGTCGGTGCCGGGGGCCAGGCCATGCACGACCTGGGCCAGGTGAGCCGCTTCGCGGATATCGTCGCTCTGTGCGATGTGGATGATGAACGCAGCGCTCTCGCAAAACAGCGCTGGCCCGAAGCGACCGTCTATAGAGACTGGCGTATCATGCTCGAAAAAGAGCAAAACAACATCGATGCCGTCGTCGTCGCCTGCCCCGACCACATGCACGCCGTGGCCGCCATGGCCGCCATGCAACTGGGCAAACACGTATACGTCGAAAAGCCCATGGCCCACAACATCGCCGAAGTACGCGCACTCCGCGCCATGGCAAAGAAAACCGGGGTCGTCACCCAGATGGGGAACCAGGGCCACTCCTTCCCCGGCGTACACCGCCTGAAAAAATGGATGGAACTCGACGCCATCGGCACCGTCAGCGAAGTCCAATGTTGGACCAATCGCCCTTCCTGGCCCCAGGGCATCCCACGGCCCGCCGATACACCACCCGTACCCAAGACCCTCGACTGGGATCTCTGGCTGGGACCAGCGGCGAAGCGTCCCTATAACCCTGCCTACTGCCCCCGCAGTTGGCGCGGCTGGGCCGACTTCGGGACCGGCGCCCTCGGCGATATGGGCTGCCACATCCTCGACTCCCCGTTCTATGCCCTCGACCTCGGTAATCCCGACCGTGTTACAGCCGAAGCAGAACCCTTCAACGGCGAGACCTTCCAGAAGAAAACCAAAATTACCTACGAATTTCCCGCGCGCGGCGACATGCCCCCTGTGAAACTCGTGTGGCACGACGGCGGAAGCATGCCCGAACGTCCCGAAGAACTGGAAGAAGGACGACCCATTGGCGACAACGAAGGTGGCTCCCTCTTTATCGGTTCCAAAGGCAAGATGGTCTCCGGCACCTATTCCAATAACGCCCAGCTCATACCCGAAGACAAGCACGACAACTACGAACATAAATCCATCAAAGCCTTCAAGAGCAAGGGACACCATTACGACTGGGTCATGGCCTGCATGGGTGAAGGCTCCTGCGCCTCCCACTTCGACTACGCCGCAGGCCTCACCGAGATGGTCCTCCTCGGCACCATCGCTCTCCGCGCCAAAAGCCCCATCGAATGGGACACCGCCACTATGTCCGTCACCAACGACGCCGATGCCAACGAACTCGTATCCCGCGAATACCTGAACGGCTATAGCCTGGGCTAGGGCGATAATGAGCACAAAGCAGAAGTTCGTATACCTTCCAAAGGTGCACCATAAAATAATGATGTTCCTGGTGGTGCTCTATTTTTTTTGGGAAGGGTTTGCCGGGGTGTTCAACTCAATAAATTTAACCCGTTTCTTTATGGAGAATCCAACAGGCGATTATGCCACGACTACTATTGTTATCAATGCTATTGGTATTCCTATGGGGGGGGTTAATGTTTGCCTGTGGCTGCACTATTATTTGGTTAATATACTTGGGCTATCAACGCGCTTACGACGATCAAGGCATCTATTGGCGCAGTTTCTTTGGGAAAGATAAATCCATGGCATGGGCCGATATAAATTTTGCCCGTAAAAAACAAAAGATAGTTACACTAAAAACCCCAAGCACGAAAGTGTCTATAGGGATATTCGATAACTACGACTTACAATACATCCAGGAACACCTCCAGCCCTATGGTGTTGAGATTGAACACTGAATATAAATTGTTCTCGTTCCCAAGCTCCAGCTTGGGAACGCATACACCGGGGCTCCTGCCCCGGAAACACATTGCGATGCCCAAGCCCCCTGTCATTCCCAACTCGATTGGGAAGCCCCCCAGCGGTATCCCAGCCCACAGACGGAGTGTAGTCACCCAGAATAAGAACTAATCTAATCCCTTCCCCCGTTACCCCCGGTCCCGACCTGAATCAGGCATGATGGCATGGAGATTCCTGCGGGAAATATATAAATGTATCGTCCCCGTGCAGACGGGGATCTCCGCGACCATCCTCCAGACGTATCAGTCGGTAGCTACCAATCGGGGATTACGGGAGTTTCACTCGTTCCCTATCGCCCGTCGTGCTACGGCCTTTGCCCCGTAATAACAGGCGCGCTCAACCTAAAGCACAACTACATAATCACAGTCCCCTGAATATTCCCACAACTTGTCATTCCTGCGGAGGCAGGAATCTCCCCGTCGCCACTCCCAACTCATACCGGGAGCATCGTTGTTTGTCGTCCGCCCGGCAAGGGCCGTCAACTTCCATTCCGCCCACCCCGTTCCTATAATAGCAGTAGGGCATACGCCTGAAACCCTGGGAGGGGATACGTCATGCATAAGCGCATTATTGTTGGCACCTTTGTTCTCGTACTGCTGATTTGCTTACTGTCCTGCATCCCCGCCCATACCGACGGGATGAAATTCCCACCCAGCTACGTCACCAAACTGCCCGAGATTCCCCACCAGGAAGCCCTCATCACCTATCGCGACGGCATAGAGACCCTCGTCATCTCCTCCAGCATCGACGGCGAAGGCGACCGCTTCGGCTGGATAGTCCCCGTGCCCAACCCACCGACGGAAATAAAGACCGTACCCAAATCATTATTCACGGTCCTCCGTGCAGGATTTTCCGAGCGCATCTATTCGAGTAAATACGCAATAGACTATGAGTACCATGGAAGCTATCGCACTGCAATTCTATTCATTCTTGTCCTGTCTGCTATGGCTATCTGCCACTGGTTGCGTGTACGTTTCGACAAGAAAATTTTTTCTGATGTTGGGTATGTGTTATTCGTTCTTTTTTTTCTTTTTGGAGTCTTATTTAGTCCTCCCGTAGTCAGATATATTGGTACCGAATCAGCTGGCTCGACCGATACGGTTTCAGTATTGTCCCAAGAAATTATCGGTGATTATGAAGTGAGCGTATTAAAAGCGACTAATCCGTTGGACCTTTCCGATTGGCTCAGCAACAATGGGTACCGGGCTCTGGATGAATCCATGGAATATGAGGCGCAGCACTATATTGATAACCACTGGTGTTTCGTTACAGCCAAACTCGTACGGCAGTTGAGCACTACACATGACATAACCCCCCTTAGTCTCACCTTTCCGACGGGAGTAGCGGTTTACCCCATGCGTTTTACGCGTTACGCGGATAACAAGATGGCGTTGCGTATCTACTATGTCGGTGACAAAGCGGTAAAAACATGGAACATGGATCAAATCTATATTGATACCTTTCAGCAACAGGATGAATACATTGAATCCGAACGCGCCAAAATCAACGCCCCATGGCTTGCTGACTATTTATGGGATGGTTGTGTGTTAACCACGCTAAATGGCGAATTCATGCCCGACGATATGTATGAGGATATCCGGTTTATCAGCACCACACAGCATAGTTATCGCCTGGAAGGCTACCCACATCATATACATAAACGCGTAGGTGTCGTCCTGTTTTTCTGGGTGTTGTTCTGGAGCATTTTACTGTTCATCATTATATCCATTGTGCGTTTTACATGGGGGTACACCAACCTTCGCTT
>CALAXS010000502.1 GCA_937895305.1 uncultured bacterium | reverse complement strand
ACTCACATAGTGGGTCGCTTCTCCGCCTTCATCCAGCAGGGGGGTCAAGGAAATACGATTCCAATAAGGGGAGCCATCCTTGCGATAACTGAGAATCTCTGCCGTATACGGCTCGCCATGTCGGATTGCGGCACGAATAGACTTGATCGTGGCCGGGTCCGTCGCGGGGCCATGGATAAATTTTGCGCTGCCAAAGAGCACCTCATCTCGTTTATACCCCGTTTGCCCCTCGAATCCAGCATTAACATAGACCAATGGATTATCCGGCTGGGTTACATCGAATATGGCGATACCCTCCGCACAATGCTCCAGTGCGCGCTCATGGAGATTGAAATGCCGATACGCCTCCTTGAGTCCATCCAGGCGATCGCGTAAACGCAGATTCTCCGCCTCCAGCTCCTGGATGCGTTTTTCCAGGGCAGTATTGTTGTTGTCTTGAATCGTCATAAGATTTCCGGGTGAAAAAAGGTCTAAATACCCAATGGGGTCACGTGAACCCGCATCGTATCAGACCGGACTCTATGGAGACCACCTGCAAGCTCCGGCGATCCTACCGATTGGTCAATGACAAGGCTATTCGTACATTTTGGTAGGAAGCCCGTAGCCCGGAAAGAAGCGCCATACCGGGGCTGCTGTTTAATATCACATTTTGATGACTTGGCATAAGTACTATTGCATAAGTACTTATGCAATTTTAGTCACGCATCTTTGATGTTGTTTTGAATCCGAAGTCGCGTTCTTGGCATGGCCATTGCTCTATAGGATGCAGGCCATCCCTGCACACTGGTAGTGCAGCCTGGTCATACGTCGGCTGGATGTAGCTTTGGGTCATTCAGCTGAGGACCGAATCCTTACTTTGGGCTAGTCAATTTTTTCGGATTACCCTATCAACCTTTGGGAGAACGTGTACCTTGTTCAAATCATTACTGGAAAATAAGTTTGTACGCACACGGGCGGGCCTTTCGGCTCTGGCGCTGGCAGTGTGTACTTTTCCGACTGTGGCCTTTGCCCAGGACGAATTGGATTCAGGCGATACCGCCTGGATGCTCATGGCAACCGTGTTAGTCCTGTTTATGACCATCCCCGGTCTGTCCCTGTTTTATGGCGGTCTGGTACGTTCGAAAAACGTACTGTCCGTGTTGATGCAGTGTTTCACGATTACTGCCCTGGCCTCTATCATCTGGGTGGTTATTGGCTATAGCCTGGCCTTCAGCACCATGCCATCACAGCAGGAAAACGTTTATAGTCTTGGTAGTTTTGTGGGTGGTCTGGACTTTATGTTCCTCAGGGGACTGACCGCTGATAGCCTTCAAGGGACCTTCCCCGAAACTATCTTCATCTGTTTCCAGATGACCTTCTTCATCATTACCCCCGCACTCATCGCCGGGGCCTTCGCAGAACGCATGAAGTTTTCTGCGGTACTCCTTTTCACGACCCTCTGGTTGGTCATTGTGTATGCACCCATCTGTCACATGGCCTGGTCCGGTAATGGTGCCCTCTTTGTAAACTGGGGTGTACTCGACTTTGCGGGCGGTACCGTGGTCCACATCAACGCAGGTATCGCGGCACTGGTCGCCTGTATCCTCGTTGGTAAACGTAATGGCTACCCGCAGAAACCCATGCCTCCCCACAACCTGACCATGACTATTACCGGTGCCGGGATGCTCTGGGTCGGTTGGTTCGGCTTCAACGCAGGTAGTGAACTTGCGGCAGACGGCGTTGCCGGGATGGCCATGCTCGTCACCCAGCTCTCCACAGCCGCAGCAACCCTCGCCTGGATGCTTGCAGAAAAAATCAAACATGGCAAGCCCAGTGCTCTCGGTGCTGTGACGGGTGCGGTTGCTGGCCTCGTAGCCATCACCCCCGCCTCCGGTTCCTGCGGTCCCATGGGCGCTATCGCCATCGGCCTCGCCTCAGGTTTCGTTTGCTTCTGGAGCGCAACAGCCCTCAAGCGCAAGCTCGGCTATGATGATGCCCTCGACGCATTTGGTGTACATGGCGTAGGCGGTATCGTGGGTGCATTACTCACCGGCGTATTCGCCGCAGAAAGCCTCGGCGGACAGGTCGCCATGGGCGACTTGGCTGGCGGAAGCATTCTCGGCCAGGTTACTGCACAGGGCATGAGCATCGTGTTTACACTGGTATACAGCGGTGTTATCAGTCTGGTACTCTTGAAAGCCATCGACCTGGTCATCGGTCTTCGGATTGACGAAGAAGGCGAAGCACAGGGTCTTGACCTTGCGGAACACGGCGAAGAAGGGTATATCATTTAGAATATCCCGGCGGGGATATGCAGGTTGCCTGTCCCCGCTTTTAAAAACTCCCCTGTGGAGTGCTATAGTTTAAACCAAATTTAACGACTGGAGAACAGACAGTGAAAAAAGTCGAAGCAATAATCAAACCCTTCAAGCTCGAAGAAGTCAAAGAAGCCCTCTCAGGAGTAGGCATTCAGGGTCTGACCGTATCCGAAGTTAAGGGATTCGGACGTCAGAAGGGCCACAAAGAACTCTATCGTGGCGCGGAATACGTCGTAGAATTCCTGCCCAAAGTGAAACTGGAAATCGTCGTAACCGACGATAACCTCAAAGCGGTGGTCGATGCCGTGGTGAAAGCCGCATCGACTGGACGCATCGGTGATGGGAAGATCTTCGTATCCCCCGTCGAAGACGCTATCCGTATCCGCACCGGGGAATCCGGCGACATCGTACTCAGCTAAGGTACACTTAAATTCAAAATCCCCTGAGGCCTTTCGGTCTTGGGGGATTTTTTCTTAGAGCCCAATCCAGGTGATGGCCACATCGCCCCCGAAGCAGACGTCCACATCGGTTGCTTCGCAGCGGGGGCGGTCTTTATAGGCATCGCGAGCGTAATGGAACTTGCCGTCTTTGCGTTTGTAGTGGACGGGCAGGGCCTGGGTACAGCGTTCGCAGAAGACCATCTCCGGCGCACGGTCGTCGCGGGTCACATTGGGGATGTTGATATTCCAGAAGCCTTCGTCGTCGGGCTGATTCGCCAGGGCCGCCTCAATAGACGCCACGGCAAGCTCCCCGGTGTAGTCCCAGTCCAGGCCCTTGTCTATGGAAAAGTACCGCGACAGAGCAATGGCGGGGATGCGATGGAGGGCGGCCTCGCGCGCAGCGCCCACGGTCCCGGAGAGATAAATATCATGCCCCAGATTGCCGCCCATGTTAATCCCGGACAAGACGAAGGCCGGGTCGGTCTCCAGATGATTCAGGGCCATACGCACACAATCGGCAGGGGTCCCATGAACCGCAATCTCTGTGTCGCTCCGCTCATCCACTGCAATCGCACCATGCATCGTAATCGTGTGACTACACCCCGAGTGGGCCTCTGCCGGGGCGATGAGCTTTCCCGCACCGCCCACTGCATCCCACAGTGCGCGTATCCCAGGTGCATCGATTCCGTCGTCGTTGGTGATGATTAAAGGATTGGGTAATGCTATGGACATAGTATCTCTTTCCTGCGTGCTTGAATGGTCTCTATGGAAGGTCAGTATAGCGGATTAAGAGCATGGATAGGGAACACTGACCCCTCAAGTTTTACACGTACTGTCAATTCCTCACCTTCCTGTCATTCCCGCGGAGGCGAGAATCACCGAGTAAACCCTCCTAACTCAATTTTGAACGACGACCCCACCATCACAAAAGACCCTCTTGCATTATTTGAGCAAGCATGTAAACGCGGTGATTCCCGCCTCCGCGGGAATGACGATAAAGGATGTCTTTTTGATATGGCTGAAATTTGACTACAATCCCCCACCTTCTATAGCGTTGTTACTAGTACATTCCATACGCAGCCAATCGATTTCATAACAAAAGGCACAGAACCATGACCCAAAAAATCACACGACGAAACTTTGTTCAATCCGCACTGGTAGCCAGCAGCGGCCTGGCAGCATCCTCAACAGCCTTTAGTGTAGAGACTACAAGAAAACAAGCGGACTCCACGAAGAAAAACAAACTCAATGTGGCCTGTGTCGGTATAGCCCACATGGGCACCTACGCATTGCGCGCGGGCAGCAAAGAAAATATCGTAGCCCTGTGCGATGTGGACTGGCGGGAAGATAAAGAAGTTTGGGGAGATAAGGGCCCATCAACATTCGCGGCAAATATGTCCGATGTGAAAAAGTTCACGGACTATCGGGATATGCTGGATGAGATGAGCGACCAGATCGACGTGGTCCTCATTTCCACACCGGATCACACCCACTTCCCCATCGCCATGGCCGCCATGGAAAAAGGGAAGCATGTATTTGTGCAGAAGCCCCTGGCCCATAATATCTGGCAAGTGCGCACCCTGCAGAAAGCCATGCACAAGTACGACGTACATACCGTCATGGGCAATCAGGGACATTGCAGCGACGGTATCCGCTCTATCAAGGAATGGGTCGACGCTGATATTATAGGCGAAGTCCGTGAAGTCCATTGTTGGACCGACCGACCAAGTGCCCCCTGGTTCATCAAACCGGAACACCGCCCCCTCCAGGCGCAAGACATCCCCCAAGGCCTGGATTGGGACCTGTGGCAGGGCCCCACAGCGGAACGTCCCTATGCACCGGAACTCATGCCCGTCCGCTGGCGTGCCTGGTGGGACTACGGCTCAGGCTGCCTGGGCGATATCGGGTGTCACTGTCTCGACGCGCCTTTCTATGCCCTGCAACTGGGTATGCCCACCAGCGTCGATGTGAAACTGGAAGAACCCGCCGATGAGGAATTTACCGCCTTTGGTGCCCATGTCACCTATGAATTCCCCGCGCGGGGCGAAAAACCACCTGTGACGCTCCATTGGTATGAAGGCACACCACAACCCCCAAATCTTCCCGGTCTGGATGAATTTCCCACCAATGGCATGTATATGGTCGGCTCAAAAGAAACCATTTACCATGAAGGCATGCGCCCCTATGAACCCACCCTCTGGCCCACAGACCGCATGGACCACCATGGCGATGCCCTGAATCAGGAAGTCATACCCCGTATTGAAGACGGCCCCATCGAAGAACTCTTCCGCACCATTAAAGGGGAAGGCCCCGAGGCCGGGTCCAACTTCGATTACGCCGCCCCCCTCACCGAAGTCGTCCTCCTCGGGGGCCTCGCCATTCGTACCGGAAAACGCATCGAATGGGATGCCGAGAATATGAAAATCACCAACCACCCTGACATGGAACACTACATCAAAGAAGCCACACGACCCGGCTGGGAATACGGCGAAGAATTGTGGGAGGGGTAGGGGACTATTATCGAGAAAGATAGACCCACATTTTGACAAAAGTAACAATTTGTGCGATGATTCATGTATGGAGAACCATGAACAATGAGTCGTATATCAATTGATGTGACACCAGAACAGCATAATCGCCTCAAAGCCGTCGCCGCCCTCGCGGGTCAATCGCTCAAGGAATACATGCTGGATAGAACACTCCCCACAGAAGGTGACGAATTAACGGCCATCCAGGAACTGGAAGCTTTTCTTGCGCCCCGTATCGAAGAAGCCAACGCAATGCAATTCACCAGTCAATCTGTTGATGAAATTGCCGAAGATGTCTATAAGAAGAATGGCCTGTTGTAATGGCTGTGCCAGAATTAACGTCATCTGCAAAAGCAGATTTAGCTGCGATAGTGCAATACACGCTCGATACATGGGGCGTGGGCCCGAGTTGCCAGCGGCCATCTGGATC
>CALAXS010000501.1 GCA_937895305.1 uncultured bacterium | reverse complement strand
AGTGCTACCACTATCTTGCCTATGGGTTGACCGCCCCCGTCCAGGTTGGTCAGATCAAAGAGAACCAGCTCGCTGTAGGTTGAGCCGCTCAGATCATAGCTACGATGAACCAGGAGCATGGTTCCACTGATAAGCCGACCCGAGCTATGGGATACATTCCGAAGTAAATGATCACTGTCATAGTCGGACGGGTTTTGGGGATCGAAGCTATAGAGGTTCCCTGTTTCACCGGCACCGAGGACGACCCGACTTTCATCCGGGGCGATACTGATAAAACCCGGCTTTCCAATATAGCCCTCAGCGATAACGGTAAACGCATCCGACCCTACAGCGTTCTGACGGTATATCTTGTCGCCATTCCACAAGAGGAGTTTGCCATTGATAAAGGCATCCCCCACAACAGGTTCATTGTTGCTACCCTCTGGTACTGGGAAATTCTGATAGGCTGTCATCGTCACCGCTGTACCTGCGCCGCTCACCGAAAGTAGTAACAACACTACAACCCAATATCCATACCTGACCAATTGCATCAATGTACTCCATCCTCATTTACCTGCGAAGAACAGCAACAGTATAGACAAATACCGTCCCCAATAACACGTAAACCGAAGCACACAGGGTGACACACAGCACCGGATTAAATGAAAAGGGCCCTGCCCGGTCTGGACAGGACCCTAAGCAGTACAATGTTTAATTATGCAGTCCGACGATAGCCCACATAGGCAAGCATAAGAACCAGTACCATACATGCCAGGGGTGAGGAAATGGGAAGCTGTGCGACTTCGCCCGTTTCACCAAAGGGTACACCGTCCACTATCGCTGTTATTCTATCGGTGTATTTATTGTAAATAGCAGCATGGAACCCCTGCGTACCCGCGGGGTCCAGAGTGGCCAGAATTACCGCCAGCGCAGGGTTGGCCAGATTGGGGTCAACCAACTGAATGCCGCCTGGTTGAAGGTAACCTTCTGAACCATCAATGATGAGGGTGCTGTCCGGGCGAATGCCCGCGACACCACCGGAGAAATAGTCCCCGACTGCGCCCATGAGCACACCGTCCGTTGCCCAATCCAGGGGCGTACTGGTATTGAAAGCATTCAGAATGTCAGCCAACGAAAATATGCGTATTTCCCGCTGCCCCGAATCCATGGCATAGACCAATCCATTCCCTTCATCATAGGCCAGCTTGGCTGACCAGCCAAACAGCGGTTTCTCTACAATGATGCCCTTTTCCTGGGCCTGTTCATAGCTCTCATCTTTAGAGACTACGGTGTGTATTGCTACGCCCTTAGTCGCTGAAAGGTCCAGCATGACCAGCTCACTGCCTGTAAATCCGGCGTTACCCGCATCAATCAAGAGCAAGGTCTCCGACAGGAAAGTGGCCCCATAATGCGGTATCGTTGTTATCACACTCGCCGGGGTGTAATCCGCTGGTGCATTCACATCGAAGCTGTAGAGATTATCGCCAAAACCCTGTCCCAGGATGACATCATGTCCATTGGGCGACAGGGCGATAAATGCCGGATCACCCAGATAGCCCGAGGCGACCGGATGAAACGAATCTATGCCAGGTCCATGCTGCACAAAGACCGTATCTCCATTCCAGAGTATCAGTCGTCCATCGGGCAATCCCGTGCCAAGCACATAATAGGAGAAGCCTGCGGGCTCCGGAAATTCGGTATATTCTTCGAAAGTCTGTCCCTGTGCAAGGCCCGTGATGAGCAGGCAGCACAGTAATATAGTGTGTCTTTTTGTATTCATTTTTATTCCTTTACGTAATTAATTGTATCTTTTTGATTCCTCGTTTGCTTTCTTAATTTATTCTTCTCATAGCGTCCCTCTCCATTTTTCCTCGGCCGTGGACGGCCCTGGCGGCTGCTGAATGGAGCGTCTTCTCCGTCAGCAGACACAGCTCGGGTGTCCTGAAAATGGGAAGTATTTCTAAAAGGAAGGATCGTGAAGACCTTCTTCCGCAGCACCGTTCCCGCGCAGTACCACTAGCGAAATGTGCATCTGGCAGGTCTTCTGACTCATGGCGTAACCTACTTACCGTGCCTTCCCATCCTCACATGAGGACAGTGGCCTATTACGGTGTTCGTACCAATTACAGCGGCGCGACCGTGAAGGATTCTCACCTTCTTCCCTAAACCGAATGCGATTGAAATGTGGGTCGAGTGTACGCCTCCCGGACGGGATTGTCAACGGGGAAAAAACGCGTAACAAGATTATAAGACAGGGGTGATTTCTTCTGGACTGAAGGCGGGTTCCCAAAGCAGCGAATCCACTTTCTGTTCTTTGGCCTTGGCCAGGGTGTGTTCAATACGCGCCAAAGCATCTTCTAAATTATCAGCATGTTCCGGCATGTGAAGCAGGGCACAGGTGAAAGTCATGGGATACGCTGCTACCGAATCTGCAACAGCCGAAAGCTGTTCCTGTATGCGCGAAGCCAAAATCTGACACCCCTCCATGGGTGTCTCGGGTAAGAGCATGAGAAATTTCTCACCGTGGTACCGTCCTGCAATATCGACATTGCGTATATTTTTCAAAATCACACCACTGAAACAGGTCAACATGAGATCGCCCATAGCATCACCACTCTCCTGATTCAACTCAGCAAAGTGATCTGCATCTATGAGCACCATGGAAGCGTTGCGATCATAACGAACCATTCGGGAGATTTCTGCGGCCAGCTCAATTTCCAAGGTGGGGCGATTCAGCATCCGGGTCAAGGGATCCACCCGCACCATTTGCAGATAGGCAATGCGCCGCTCGAGCACCGCCTGTAGCCGTGCCACCAACACGATGGGATCGAAAGGCTTGGTAATGACATCATCAATACCGGAACGCAAGGCACGCACCTGATTTTCCGTTTGACTTCCAGGCACCAGAAAGAGAAAAAGAATTTCACGGGTTTCCGGTTTTAAAACACACTTCTCTCGCAGGGAACTGCCATCCACCTGGGATACGGTCTGCTCGGCAATTATGGCATCCACAGCCTGCTCCCGCAGCACCTTCAGCGCATCCCAGCCACTGGGCGCACTCAAGACCTGAAATCCGGCACGACTCAGGTATTCACGAACAACAACCAGAATATTGGCATCATCCTCAACAACGAGAACCGTGCCGCCCTTGCGAAAATTGTAATAAGACATGTACGTTTCCTGCGTTGAATTAGTGGTCTGCTACTGCTTCTTTTTTCACACCAATGGTGGCCCAGAACAACATGATGGAACCCCATACACCCGCCAGTATACTCGCCACCAAAGTTCCTACTTTGGCTTCAGCAAGATGTATATTCTGCACATTGCGATTATCGATTTTATGTACAATCGCATCTGCACCATGGGCACTGTTTTCCGCAGGCACCATAGGTGCATTCAATTCCACTGTTGCTGCATGCACAACAGCCCCGTGAGCATCACCGGACTTGAAAGCCAATTCCGATATAAACAGGGACATGGTAAAGCCGATGGCTGCCAGGCAACTCAAGGCATAGACCTGCCGCCACTTCATGCCTGTTGGCAATTCCGCCACGCCCAGTTTCACAATCAGGAAACTAAAAAGAAATACCCCGATTTGCTTACCAAAGAAAAGTCCTAAAATAATTCCCAAGGTCACCTTGTGAAACAGCATTTCGCCGATGCCACTCAAATCGATCTGTACACCTGCATTGGCAAAAGCAAAAATAGGCATAATCAAGAATGCACTGAACGGGTGCAGCTTATTCATGATGCGCTGTAGTGGGGCCTCTACATGGATGCACTCATTCTCGATAGCACGAACCAGCCGTTGTTGCCGATTATTTACCAATAGGGGATTCACATGGTCTTCCGCATCGTGAAAACGCTGTAAAAGCTGGTTAATGCGAGAGATAAAAAGCGGCGTAACATAGCGTGCATCGACCGGAATAGTGAAGGCAAAAAGTACCCCGGCAATGGTAGCATGCACCCCTGAATTCATGAAGGTAAGCCAGATGAGTACAAACATGAGAATGTACACGGTGACCGAACGCACCCCCATGCGTGCCATAATCGCAGAACTCATGATCAACACAAAACCAATGATTAGAGGCTGAAACGCAATCTGTTCGGTGTAGAACAAGGCTATAACCAGTACCGCACCCAAGTCATCCACGATAGCGAGTGCAATGAGAAAAACCGCCATGGATTGGGGCACACGTTTACTCATCAATCCTAATACACCCACAGCGAAGGCAATGTCTGTGGCCATTGGAATCCCCCATCCC
Source organism: uncultured bacterium (assembly GCA_937895305.1). Classification (GTDB taxonomy): domain Bacteria; phylum Hydrogenedentota; class Hydrogenedentia; order Hydrogenedentales; family JAEUWI01; genus CALAXS01. Next base: position 3,146 of record CALAXS010000501.1, on the reverse strand, counting down.
GATGCACCTTCATCACCCCTATTGACCAACCAGTAAACAAGTGCCGGAACGACCATGCCGCCAATAGCCGCAACAATGGGCAATAACGCCTTTCGCAAAGTTGCCAATTCACCCACCAAAAGCTCACGCTTAATTTCCAGCCCCACGATAAAGAAAAAGATTGCCATGAGACCGTCATTAATCCAAAGGTGCAAAGGCTTCACAATCTCGATATGGTGAACAGACAATCCAAAATCCACATGCCATACCCATTGATACCACTCACTGAGTCCCGTACCCATCAAGGTAATAGTATCGGTATTGGCCACAAAGAAAGCCACTGTTGCCGCCAGCAACAAAATGATAGCCCCCATTGCATCGTTGTGCAGTATGTGTGCCAGCGTAGATTGCGCTTCTAATTCTGGTGGAGCCTCCATTTTAACGGATGCTTTTTTCTCGCTCATAATTCTCCTTAAACAACTTCTATAATTTCTGGCCGAAAGGCTTCAGTAACGCTATATTGACCTAATCTTCCAGGCGACTTCAACCCTTGAGCACACCAAGGCTTACACTGCACCTTAACCATGTAACTGTGCTACACTTTTTACGGAAGGACTACAGCACATGGGCGACAGCTTAACACATATCCAGGCCTTGGAGCATTGGCGATCCGCATTAACACATGCCGATCAAATAAACACTGATCCTGCAACGCTGAAACTATATGCAAGAAGCACCCAACCTGTCTCCACAACGCCCGGCGCGATTCTCTATCCTCGTTCACGCGAAGACGTGCAAACCATTTGTCGCATCGCCAATCAATTCAAATGCCCGCTCTACCCCATCGCCTGTGGAAAAAACTGGGGCTATGGCGATGCATGTGCACCCACAGAGGGCATCACTATTGTCGATTGCTCCCAGATGAACGCCATCCTGGAAATCAATGACACTTTGGGCTATGCCGTCATTGAGCCCGGTGTTACACAGCAACAGCTCTTTGAAGCGGTTCAGGCCCAAGCCCCGGAATTCTGGATGGATGCAACTGGTGCCGGACCCAACGCCAGTATTGTGGGCAACGTCCTCGAACGCGGCTTTGGGCACACCCCCTATGGCGACCACGTTCAGAGCAGCGCAGGGATGGAAGTCGTTCTCGCAGACGGTAAAATTCTGGAAACCGGATTTCACCACATCAAGGACAATCGTGTGGCCCACCTTTATCCCTATGGTGTCGGCCCCATGCTCGATGGACTTTTCAGCCAATCCAATCTGGGTATTATCACACGTCTCACGGTATGGCTCTACCCTAAACCAGAAGACTTTTCCTTCTTCTACATCAAGGTAGACAACGAGGCACATCTCCCCCAGCTCATCGATGCGCTACAAAAACTCCGCATCCAGGGCATCCTCCCCTCCGCTGTCCACCTGGGGAATGACCTGCGCATCCTGAGCAGCCACAGCCCCTACCCACACGATGTGGCACCACCGGGAAAAGCCATTATCGACGCACACCGCAAGAACATGCGCGAAGAACAAGGGATCGGTATCTGGAACGTATCCGGCTCCATTACAGGAACCACCGCGCAAGTCCGCGCCAATAGAAAAGTTCTACATAACGCTATACATGGTCTCGGCACCCTGACCTATGTGAATGATCAAAAGCTGGCATTGGCAAAGAAACTGCTACGCTTGACCCGTGGAATCAAATTTGGAAAGCGACTCACCAGGCAAGTGGCGGCTCTCGAACCGAACTATGGCCTCCTCAAGGGCATCCCTACCGATGCGCCCTTACAGGGATGCACCTGGGGACTCGCCGATGCCCCTGAGCATTGCAGCGATCCCCTGGAAGCCCACGCAGGATTTATGTGGCTTTCCCCCGTAGTGCCTGCGCAAGGAACAGACATCACTCGCCTCCTCGATCTCCTCAACCCCATCTTCCACGACCATGGCTTTGACATGCTATGCAGCTTCACCCTCATCAACGGACGCGCCATCATCAGCATCATCAATATGCTCTTCGACACCCGCGTCCCCGAACAATGCAAAGCGGCTTCTGACTGTTACGACGCAGCCATGCAAGCCTGTATGGATGCCGGGTATCCCCCCTACCGTTGCAGCCCCCAGGGCATGGCCAAGTTATACAGCCCCGACGACACCTTCTGGCACAGTACCCAACGCATAAAAAAAGCCCTGGACCCGAATCAGATTCTGGCACCAGGGCGTTATATTCCACTTAACGGAGAAGATGCTTAATCCATCCTACCCTTGCTGCGGTGGTGCTGCAAAGGGCACACCGCCAGTCCCACCACGTTGCAAACTGGGATCCGGAATTTTGTCTTCGAAAATCTCGACGCCATGCTCCTTACGAAGACGCTCCATCATCTCCACATAGCGAAGACCCGGTTCCAACTTGGGAAGGGCCTCCTCAATACTCATCGGTTCAGGGTCACGATGATCCAGCACCTTCAAGACCATGAACACAGCTTCCTGCGTTACTGAACGCTGATTACCCTGTGCATCAATAGCAACCTGATTGTATGCAGGCATGTGCACAGGTCCGACTATCTGGCCCACTTGCGCACCGGAAGCCTGCTCCCAGAAACTGCGGAAACGTTGCATGGCAGGATTATTTTCAATTTCCGATTCAACGACCAACCCGGAATCGCGTTCTTTATACTCCTGATACACCGCATCAAATTTTTCGCCCTTACGAATACGTTCCAAAACGCCGGCTACTTCAACACTGGAAGACTCATCTGATACCGGGAATCGCAATGCGGCAAACTTTAACCATTCGAACTGCATATATTCAGCCTTGCGCAATTCGTACTCTGACTTCAGTAAATCTTCAGATAGCTGCATTTCACCTTTTGCAAAAGCCTCATTTGCCAACACCATGACAGCCTGCTCTCCCTGCATCGCCTCAAGCACCTTGTCCGTCGCCAATTCGATTAGGTCTTTTTGTGTCCGAATCCGCTCTGGAGTCATACCCATTTCTTCTTGTAAAGGGGTCATCTTCCCATCAGGATGCAACTCCATTGCATAGACCTGCCGAAGTGAATTTCCATTTTCACCCGACTGCATGAAAAATAATTCGCGTGCCATATTCCGGTCAACTTTTACACGCCCTTCCTCTGCAAGCTGCTTACCCAATGGAATCTTGATTTGGT
>CALAXS010000500.1 GCA_937895305.1 uncultured bacterium | reverse complement strand
ATCAGCCCCAGGTGTTCCCGCGCAAAATAGTAGAATCGACCACTCTCGTGCCCCACAATCAAATCCACGCCATCCTCCCCGCCAAAATCCGCCACCGCCGGGCCACAGGCGTGCTGTCCCAGGAATATGGGTACACCCTTATGCGTAAAAAGCCTGGGGAAGGCATAGCGACCATTCTTTAATCCTTTTAGGAAAAGCACCGACGAACCGGGCAGGCCGAGGGACTGGGGGAGACCTTCCGTCTCGTTGGGCACGGAAGCGTGACGTGGGGTGCCCACGATGAGGTCGTTAATGCCGTCGCTGTCCCAGTCGTTGAGAATGATTTTGAGTCGTCCCGTACCCCCCGCTTCCAGGAAGTTGCTGTTGATGGGCGTGCCGTCTTCGAGTAGGAGAACGCCTTCATCACGTACATTGTACGGGTCAAGACTGGTGTATCTGTGGAACAAATCATCTTCATCCAAGGTGATGAACTCATTGCCCAGAATCCCCGGCTGATTTCGCCAGGTGCCATGAAGATTTAGCCCTTCACAATACAGGGGCCGTCCCAGGTCAAGCTTGGCCTCGGTCTTTGTTCCTTCATTGAGATAGACCAGATTATCCGCCGTGCTACTGCTCAGCACGATGTCCAGCAACCCATCGTTGTTCCAGTCCGTCACCGTAGGACACACATAACCCCAACGCGCTTCACCGGGACCCTGGATACTGCCGTCGTAACCGGATTGAATGTGGATAGCCTCGCCATCCGCCTCAATCTTCTCGCCATTCGCAAAGGCCGGGTCGCCATTACTCCCGATGTTTTTGAAGAAATAGACCAGACCCTCCGAATTACCCGCCACGATGTCCTTCGCGCCATCACCATCCCAATCGACGACATTGGTCACGGGTAGTGAACCCGCGTAGAGCGTCGCGTTTTTTTGGAGCGCGTAGGTGGGGGCGGTATAGGAAGTCAAATCTATTGTATCAATAAGTTTGTAGAAATACAGACCACCCTCACCCCCCACGAGTAAATTTAGGAGTATTCCCTTGGGATTTGGATAAGCCACGGGGTGGGGATCAATGGTTGGGTGTCGAAGCGCAACACCGTTATCTGATTCAAGTAGCTGTGAAGTCAATAGAGGATAATCACTGGGGGTGGAAATGACCGTCAGGTTGCCATAGCGGGAACCGGTAATTATTTTTCCAAGAGGATGACTAAAAAAAGAGGAATCTTTCATTCCTGCACCATATAGATAGGTGATTTGCCCTATATGATGGAGGGCTACATAATTGGTAGTAGCGTTATCCATGATGCTTACTGTAGCACCATCTTGAAGTGTTTCGAGGTACCC
>CALAXS010000499.1 GCA_937895305.1 uncultured bacterium | reverse complement strand
CCTGACCAAAGATGACAGGTAGCAGGAGGTAGAAGGCGTGGCGTACTTTGGGCGAGAAGATCGTGGCATTGGGCAGGACAAAACCGACTTTACGCCATAGGGCAATGGTCAAGACGATCCATTGGGCGATACCGCCAATCCACACACCGAGAACGAGTGCCCAGACAGGATCGTCGAAGGTGTCGCGCAGGAAGTAGCAGCAGGCGATAAGGGCGATGTTGAGAAGTACAGGGGACCATGAAGGCGTGCCGTAGTGTTTGGCGACGAAGAGGGGGGCCATGCAGAAGACGGCCATACCGATGAGGAAGAGGTAGGGGAAGGTCCAGCGCATAACGAGAACGGCGTGGTCGAGGTCGCCGATGGCTTTCGCGTCGGCATTCATGAAGTGATTCAGGCCCTGTATAGCGTCCGCCACTAAAGGCATGAAGGCGATACCGAGGAGAGTAATAAGGAGGAAAATGATGGCCATGGCAGACATGAGTCCACCGATGAGTCGGTGGTATTCTGCGCTGTCTTTTTCCAGTTTCGCTTCGGAAAGTACAGGGACAAAAGCGGCATTGACGGCACCCTCGCCTAGCATATCCCGGAGCATGTTGGGCAGCTTGAAAGCGAAGAGGAAGATGTCGCGTCCGGCATTGGGGATGAGCGCGGCGATAAACATGTCGCGGACGAGGCCGAGCATACGGCTGAGGAGGGTGCCTCCGGCGAAGATAGTCGCGAAGCGGGTCATCTGCGATTTACTATCAGCCATCGACCTGGGCCTTGTCCTGCTTCCACCAGCACAATGCTGTTAGTAGCAACCCGAACACAGCGAGGATACGGGGCACCCAAACGGGTCCAGCGGGGAAGGGATGGGCAGCGGCCTGCGCGAGGGGCAGACGGCCTATGGCCTTCTGCATGAGCAGATGCTGTGGGTTGAAGTCCGGGTCGCGTTCCTGCCCGATGCCTGTAAAACGTCCGTAAGGGTCGAAGATACCAGAGATGCCTGTGTTGGCGGCCTGGATGAGGGGGAGGCGAGTTTCGATAGCACGAAAACGGGCGACTTCCAGGGCCTGGGGCACGGCGTTACTGCTGCCGAACCAGCCGAGGTTGGAGACGACGACGAGGCTGTCCGCGCCCATGTCACGCAGGTGCAATGCCATGGGAGTAAAGAGTACTTCGAAGCAGATGAGGGGCCCGAAGTTACGGTCGTTGGTGGATAACAATTTCTGATCTTCTCCGGCATCTACACTGCCTATGAGGATGAATCGCAAAAAGGAGGTAAAGGGTTCCAGGGGAAGATATTCGCCGAAAGGGGCGAGGTGTACCTTGTCGTAGTAATCGCTGACCGTACCTGACTCATCGACGAGGATGGCGCTGTTGTAACTTTTGTTCGTCGCGCTATCTCTGCGTACTGTACCGGTAAGTAGGTGCGCTTTGGTTTCGGTCGTAAGCAGGTTCAGGGGCCGCATGAGGGGCCCATAATTATAGTCGGACATGAGTGCTGCTTCGGGCCAGACGAAGAGATCTACCGCACCCCATTGGTTGATGTTAAGGGACAACTCTGCGGCTTCTTCGACCATGGGCACAGTATAGTTGCGGTCCCATTTCATGAGCTGACCGTAGTTGGTCTGCACGATGCCTACCTGAAATGGTCCGTCGTCGTATTGTGCTTCATCCAGCAGAACAACACCGGGTAAATGGGCTAACACAAGAACGGTAAGTGCAATGGGAAACGCTTTCCAGCGGCAGGATGAGCAGGTCCAGGCGATGGCGATGCCTGCATTGACGAACACGATGATAGTGGACAGGAAGGTCACACCGCCCAGGGTGGCAAGTTGTGAAAAATACGTGTCAGGGCCTTGGCTGTAGCCGAGGGCGGTCCAGCCGAAACCCGTGAAGGATATGGCCTGGGCATATTCCAATGCTGCCCAGATCAACGCGAGGACGAGGGCGCGTATACCGTTGTTACGGTACTGAGTACTCACCGTCCAGAGGTAGCCTGCGATGGCCCAGAAAAGGGACAGGAGTATGCAGAGGCCCTGCTGGCCGAGGATGGCCCAGCCCCCGGCCCAGAAGATATTGGTCATGAGCCATTGCAGCACGAGGGTGTGAAAGACCCAGCCTGTGATGAAGAAATGGAGGGCCACGGTACGGGGATTGCGTTGCAACGTCGCCACCAATAAAGGCACGAGGGCTATCCATGCCAGGGGGTAGACATGGAAGCGGGGAAAGGCCGTAGCCAGTAGTATCCCGCTAAGTATGGGGAGGGTATATGTATAGCGAAAAGGATTCATGCATGCGGATCATGACCAAGGCCAAGGTCTAATTGCAAGTCCATTCGCATTTAATCTGTATATTTTGTATAGTGAACGGAGCTTTATGCCTTTTCAGGGGAGGAAAGCATGTAATGCTCAGTCGATTTTTAACGATACGTGAACAATTTATCCTGGGCGGATTGGGCCTGGCCATCATGGTGGGTTCAGCCTCGTTGATCTGGTACAACCGCGCCCAGGTCGACCCTGCGTTGCTGCAAAGCATTGAGGTACCTGCCCAGGGATCTATCGTGGATACACACGTTGTGCCCATTGTCCCGCCCCCGGAAATACCCGCTGCGCTGCCCCAGCCCCCTGTAATTGCACCTGTCATAGCAGCCCAACCTGCCCAGCCCCTTGTCGCAGCAGTGCAAGGTGCTGTGCGGAAACCGGGTAGTTATACGCTGACCCATGAAGGACGTGTGGATGACCTGATTAAGGCTGCGGGGGGTGCCACTGAGTACGCGGACCTTCATGATATTAATCTATCTGCGCCGCTGCTGGATGGGGTTACCTTAAGCATCCCGGAAAAAACCATTACCGAGGTGGATGGAAAAAGCATTCGTATGCGGGGGAGCCAGAATCCAATAACCCTGAATCCACCGCAGTATCTGATTTCCAGTGGCTATGTACCCCCACGCCAACACCCCATAAGTACCCTGAGTCCGGTTGCTTTAGCACCGGGCGTATCGGGTCCCGTAAATCTGAATACAGCAACCCAGGCCGAACTGGAGGCCTTGCCGGGTATCGGGCCGACCTATGCTGTACGCATTATCCATTTTCG
>CALAXS010000498.1 GCA_937895305.1 uncultured bacterium | reverse complement strand
CGCAAGGCTGCTTCCATATCCGGGGCGGGAGTATAGCCCCGTTCTGCCCAGACCCAGTCCAGCTTGTTCAGAATGGCATAGAGGATGTGTAGCCCCAGATTCCCTAACCCGAGTTCGTATAAGTCCGGGAAGAATAAACAAACCCGTAGATCTACATCATCCGGATTTTTATGGGTGGTATTCAGTTCATCACCGATATAGCGCGAGGGTTTTTCAACGCACGGTAATAGCTCGTTCATTATGGTGTCTTTTAAATTCATGGACGGAGAATGTTCCTGGCAGCGGTATAGCGTATTCATTAATACAGGAATGACGGTTACCGATTGGTTGATTGCGTGCTGGTGTCGCGGGCTGCGACGTTGGGCCTTTGATTAAACACTACAGTGTAAAACATGGAATGAAGGCGGGGTATTCCAAAGAGGCTGGATTATACGCTATTTCAGGTCATTGAGGCGAGTCGATAGCACGGGCTGGTTATGCAGTAGAAATACAAAGTCCAGGACGAAATTTACAGCGTTTTTGTGCCCGTGTTGCTAAACACTGGCATCCTGAGTGGCGATTCCATCTCAGCCCGGCTGGAATCCCGGGGGTACAAAGGGCACGTTATCCAGCAAATCGTTTCCGGTTAATCCCGGTTGAGGCGTATCATTGTAACCAGGCACGGATTCGGAACTACCATAAAAATAGACCTCCCATTGTGGTGCCATATCGGGTAATGTTGCTCCAGTCAGTTGACGAAAATAGGCTCCCACCAGACGGCGTACATTCGGGTTCTGGTGCATGACCTGCAAGAGCAAGGGGACTGTTTCCTCCGGGGGCCATTGGGTCAAGCCACGCACTACGTCCTGCTGAAGTATGGGATCGATGGGTGTCGCCCCAAGAGCCAATGCTGCCAGGGCATCGAAGGACTCAGGCCCCCCCAGCGTGTTCAGGTTTTTCACTGCAATCTGACGGACAGCATAGTGCTCATGCTGGGTTAATTTGGCCCAGACGGGAACCGTGGTGGTATTGCGCAATGCTTCCAGGGCATAAACGCTCTCCTCCACCAGTGCAGGCTCCAGTGACCATGCACCTTCGCTTAACAGGGGGAGCGCCGCCAGGCTTCCCATTCGCCCCAGAGACCATAGCGCGATACGCTGTTCGATCAGGGGGCGATCGCCTCCTTGTAGTACTGCGATCATATAAGGTTCCATCGTGCTGCGCAGTGAGGCCAGGGGTTCTTCCAAAACTGTGGTCCATTGTGCACCTTCGGGGCCATTCAGGTGTTCGAGGAGCAGCTTGGCCAGGGATTCTGCGGGGGCTTGTCGCAGGTATTCAATGGCCAACATACGATTTTCTGGATTGGGATCACGAAGTGCATTCCAGGCAGGCAGGAGTTGGGTCGGGTCGATGGCCTGAATGGACTCCAGTGCGCGCTGGCGCATATAGGGATCTTCAGAACGCGTCATGGCATCCGTGACTTGAATCCCCTGGTAAAAATCAGGCGTAACCTCTTCAGACCTGGATTCCTCTGGCCAGTTTATGGCAGGACGATCCATAATGGCCTGAGCACGAGATAGGCTTTGGGCGAGACCGGGGGGGAGTGGTGCAGGTTTTTCTGTTGGCAAAGGTGAAGGGGCCACGGGGACCTGGGTCTGCTGCCGTTCTGGCTGGACACCTGGCGCGGTAACTGGGGCCTCCGCAGGTATGGTCTCATGGGTGGCCTGGGTGGGTACCGGAGTTTCTGGTACAGCCTCAATTTCAGCAGCCACAAGGGGCAAAGCAGGAAAAAGGCAGCACCACAGGGGAATACCCAGCTTATAAATCGTTTTACACCGCAATATTAAACCTCATGCAATTATCGGAAACCGTGCTCTATCTCTGGTTTTGTAAAGAGATTATTATAGCGCAACTGTAAGCACTAAAGTCAGTTAGGGCTAAGCCCCAGTCTGTACGCAGCTTACCCTTTTTCCAGTGAAAAATAAAGGGAATTTTTTTCTTGACTCAACGCGCCTACTTAGGGTACATTTACAACATAAAGGTCGCCAGTAAGGCCACTCCCCCTGGCTATATGGCGACTATCAGTCAGAAATGACTGGTTCCCACCACCGGCGAGTGCGATTAGACAGTTCCCCCGCTGTCCGCGCTCGCCTCTTTTTTTTTAAATATTTCCCTGAAATTGTTAATTATACTGTGCTTTTACGACGATTGTGCGGGGCCATTCGTGGCGAAGCTATTGACAACGCATAGTTTAT
>CALAXS010000497.1 GCA_937895305.1 uncultured bacterium | reverse complement strand
TGCTGTTGAGGCAATTCGAAAAGGCGCCGCAGACTATATACAAAAGCCCTTCAAGAACGACGAGATCAAGCTGCGTGTTGAAGAGTCCATCAAAAAGCGAAATCTGATCCGGGAAAATGCGGCCCTCCGCAAAGAGCAAAAGCGACAGACCAAGCTCGATGATATGGTCGGAAAATCTCAGGCTTACCTTGATGTACTGGACATGGTACGACGCGTTGCCACTTTGCCCAGCACAGTTGCCATACACGGGGAAAGTGGTGCGGGTAAAGAACTCGTCGCCCGTGCACTCCATAATCTCAGTAACCGTTCTGACAAACCCTTCGTAGCTATTAACTGCGGCGGGATACCGGAAAGCCTGCTGGAAAGTGAACTGTTCGGGTACAAGAAAGGTGCTTTTACCGGGGCCAATGAAGACAAGGAAGGACTCTTTGCTGTGGCCAATGGGGGTACGCTTTTTCTTGACGAGATTGGTGAGATGCCCCTTATGCTCCAGGTGAAGCTCCTGCGGGTTCTGGACAACAGCACCGTGACCCCTGTTGGCGGGACCAACCCCATCAAGGTGGATGTGCGTATTATCTCTGCGACCAACCGTGACCTCGAAAAAATGGCAGAGGAGGGCGAATTTCGTAGCGATCTATACTATCGCCTCAATGTCATCCCCATCACGGTACCGCCATTACGGGAACGGGCCGATGACATTCCCCTGCTGGCCAGGTTTTTTACAGACAGCCATGCAAAAACCATGGGGCGTGCGGGGATGCCTATTACGGACGACGCCATGAAACTGCTCCAGGCATACCACTGGCCGGGTAATGTTCGTGAACTGGGCAATGTGCTTGAACGGGCCGTCGCACTGGCTACGACCACGGAAATAGATGTGAGCGACTTGCCTGCGAACATACAGAATTTTACGCCCGAGGCCATATCTATAGTATCTACGCTGCCGGAAGAAGGTATGGATCTTGAACAGACCGTCGAAGACCTGGAGAAAGAACTCATCACCCAGGCACTGCAAAAGAGTAAATACTCCCAGAAAAAAGCAGCGGGACTGCTTGGGCTGACAGCACGCTCTCTGCGCTACCGACTCCAGAAATACGAGATGGAAGATAAATAACGGACCTGCATCGCCCCGCTACAGCGTGCTACACTGTGCCGCTATGAATACTGACCTACTCAATTTTGAACTACCCGATGAACGAATCGCGCAGCAACCTGCGGACAAGCGCGATGCCTCGCGACTCCTCGTGCTGGACCGCGCAGCACAGACCATGCACTGTGATCACTACGCGAATATTGCCCAGTATCTGAATCCCGGCGACTGCATGGTCCTCAATAACACCAGAGTGATTCGCGCCCGTTTGAAAGGTCATAAGGCTACAGGCGGCAAGGTGGAAATATTTCTTCTCCATGAAGACAGTCCCGGCGAATGGACTGCGCTGGTGCGCCCTTCGGCCAAGGTAAAGCCCGGCACAGAGGTCCTTCTTTCAAATGACATCACTGTGACCGTAGCGGATGTGTTGCCCGAAGGACGACGCAGGGTGTGCTTCCATACGCCCAATGTCCTGGAGCTGCTTGAGTCGACGGGAGAACTCCCGCTGCCACCCTATATCGAACGCAAAGAGGGCCATTCCGCCAGCGACCTTCGTCGCTACCAGACCGTATATGCTGCAAGTCCAGGGGCTGTCGCAGCACCCACTGCCGGCCTGCATTTTACCGACGAAGTCTTTGCGTCCCTCGATGCGAAAGGCATTGACCGCGCGGCCCTCACCCTGCATGTGGGCTACGGCACCTTCAAGCCCGTCACCGTGGACAACCTGAAAGATCACTATGTGGAACCGGAGGATTTTGAATTCCCGGAAGTCATCGCCACGCAACTGAATGAATGCCGTGCCAAGGGTGGCCGCATCGTTGCGGTAGGCACCACCTCCACCCGTGTGTTGGAAACGCAGTGCAAAGACGGACGATTCCACCCAGGTGCAGGACAGACCGACGCTTATATCTATCCGCCCTACACCTTCCAGGGGGTTGATGTGTTACAGACCAACTTTCATCTGCCCAAATCCAGCCTCCTCGCATTGGTCTGTGCCTTCGGCGGCACAGACTTTATTCTGGAAGCCTACAAGTTTGCCGTGGCCGAAAAGTTTCGCTTCTACTCCTACGGCGATGTCATGCTCATTTTATAGTGCGTTCACCATAGAGTGCCGTCTCCCAACTCCGGTCTTCTTGCGCTGCCTCACGTAGACGTTTAATCGCCTTCTGCCCGTCCCGACATGAGGTTGATGCGCTTACCCCCAGCAAGTCGCCCGATTCCTTATGGGAAAGCCCTTTAAAGTAAATATGCTCTATGACCTGCTGTTGCCGTTCCGTCAGGACCAGCATCATCTGGCTTCGTACCCAGCGCAGCAGGATGGCCTTGCGGCGACCCCAGTCCAGCATGTGCTGTTGATCCTCTTCAGTTTCATACCACATGCCCCGCTCAATGGACACCCCGTTAAAATAGGCCGGGAAATAGGACAGGGCCATACGCTCGCTTCGGGTCGTTTTCTTTTCCATGTGTCTCGTCTCCAATTAAAGGTTGTCAGGAGACGTGAATGTACTGTGTGAGCCTATCGAAATAACCGCGCTTTTAGGGTGCAGAATTAGTTTTGAATAGTTGCCAAGGGTTTTCTATGAGCGAAGAAGAAACAAAGAACAGGCAAAGACGAATTCATACCACCTGTCATTGCTGTAAGTTCTATTCTCGTTCCCATGCTCTGCGTGGGAATGCATATCCCGGAGCTCTGCTCCGGAAAACAGGCGCGTTCTACTGGAAATACTACGGCCTCAGTCCCAACATGGGTCAAGCATGCTAACACGGAGATTCCTGCCTCCGCAGGAATTGTCAGTGAAATAGTGAACATCCGCAGGAATGACAAGAGAGTATAGTCCTCTCTGTGGACCCACATTTTTACCCACTAAAATTCGGACCCTGCACCAAAGAAACAAAGAACAGGCAAAGACCGGGCAAAGATCGGTACAATAGGCGCTGATAATAAAAGGAGACCCACCCATGAGTATTAAATCTGCTATCCAGGACGCCATGAAAGATGCCCTGCGCAATAAAGAACAGGAGCGCCTGGAATGCCTCCGTATGGCCAAAGGCGCGTTGTTGCTGAAGGAAAAGGCATCCGCCAAGGACCACGAAATTACGGACGACGAATCGACCCAGGCCCTGCGCGCGGAAGTGCGCAAGCGCCAGCAGAGTCTCGAACAGTTTCGGGAGCTGGGCAAAGGTGAAGAAGCCGACCGGACCGAACGGGAAATCGCCATCATCGAAGAATTCCTCCCCAGGCAGTTAAGTGCAGACGACGTAGAAGGGAAAGTTCGCGAATACCTTGATGCCAATCCCGACATGAACCATCCGGGGAAACTTACCGGGGCCATGAAGAAGGAACTGGGCGATCTGGTGGATGGCAAGGTACTGAATGAAATGTGCCGTAAGGTGCTCGAAGGCTAGATTCCAGTTTCACGACCAGACACAAAAAAAGCGCAGGATAGATTCCTGCGCTTTTTTAATGTTTAAACTAAGACGGGCTTATACATCAGCCTTCTTTGCGGAGCATGCCTTGTCAGATTTGCTTGGGCATTCACTTGCTTCGGCTTCGGAGGAAGCAGCTTTTGCGGAGCATGCCTTGTCAGATTTGCTTGGGCATTCACCAGCTTCAGCTTCGGAGGAAGCAGCCTTAGCGGAACAAGCTTTCTTGTCTTTGCTGGAGCAAGCTTTTTCTTCAGCTTCGGAAGAAGCAGCCTTGGCGGAACAAGCTTTCTTGTCTTTGCTAGAGCAAGCTTTATCTTCGGCTTCGGAGGAAGCAGCTTTTGCGGAGCATGCCTTGTCAGATTTGCTTGGGCATTCACCAGCTTCAGCTTCGGAGGAAGCAGCCTTAGCGGAACAAGCTTTCTTGTCTTTGCTGGAGCAAGCTTTTTCTTCGGCTTCGGAGGAAGCGGCTTTTGCGGAGCATGCCTTGTCAGATTTGCTTGGGCATTCACCGGCTTCAGCTTCAGAGGAAGCAGCCTTGGCGGAACAAGCTTTCTTGTCTTTGCTGGAGCAAGCTTTTTCTTCAGCTTCGGAGGAAGCGGCTTTGGCAGCAGCAGCCTTTAATGGACATGCAGCAGCTTCGGCTTCAGAGGAAGCAGCTTTAGCGGAACAGGTTTTTTTGGATTGGCCGTCAATAGCCTGAGCCGAACCGACCACGATTGCCAGCCCCAGCACGACAGCGCCTGCCAGAACAGCAATACGACGAAGGGGGGATTTTTCCACCACGACTTCTTCTACCTGCTCTACTTCTTCAATCTGTTCGTTATCCATTGGCTAAACTCCTGTGTTTATTCTGTGTTTACGTTTTAATTCAGTTATTGTAGTTCCACTCGATAGAGACCAACCAGTATTGTATTCAACACCGCACACCTTCCATGTCATTCCCGACATAGAAAAATGTCTACAAAGGATACCCCACTTCCTGTGCTCAATCAAGTAAAAAGGATTGCATAGGCACCGCCCGGACCCATAGGATAGGGCCATGACCGACAACCTTTTTGAACATGCCGCCGCTGAACGCCTCCGAAAAGAGGCCCCATTGGCGCGTCGCGTAGCCCCCAGGAGCATCGACGAGCTTCTTGGCCAGGACCATATCCTCGGTCCTGGCAAGATCTTACGACGATCCATCGAGGCCGACCGTGTTACCTCGCTCATCCTGTATGGCCCCCCCGGCTGCGGGAAAACGGCCCTTGCCCGCATCATCGCCATGCACACAAAAAGCAGTTTTGAGGCCCTCAATGCGGTCACTTCCGGGGTGAAAGAACTCCGAATGCTCATCGCCCAGGCTAAAGAACGACGGATCCACCATCAAAAGAAGACCATTGTCTTTGTGGACGAGATACATCGATTTAACCGGGCCCAGCAGGATGCGCTCCTTCCGGATGTGGAGAATGGTCACATCACCCTGATTGGTGCCACCACAGAAAACCCCTTCTTTTCCGTGGTCGCACCCCTCTTGTCCCGGTCCCAGATTTTTGAGCTTAAACGGCTGGATGAAGAGCAATTGACACGCTTGCTCCAACGTGCACTGGAACACCCGGACCGGGGCCTGGACGAATTAACTATTCGGGCAGATGAGGGCGCGCTCCTCCACATCGCCCGTTATGCCGAAGGTGATGTGCGTCGCGCGCTGGGTGCCCTTGAAATTGCACTGCTCACCACACCACCCGTAGACGAAACACTCACGGTAACCATTGACGTGGCCCAGGAATCCATCCAGCGCAAGATGCTCCATTACGATGGCACAGGGGATGGGCATTACGACGCAGCCAGCGCATTTATCAAGAGTATGCGCGGCTCCAACCCCGACGCGGCCCTTTACTGGATGGCCCGCATGCTGGAAGCGGGGGAGACCCCGCGTTTCATTGCACGGCGTATTGTTATCGCGGCGTCTGAGGAAGTGGGCAATGCGGATCCCATGGCCCTGGTCACAGCAACGACGGCCTGGCAGGCCTGTGAATTTATCGGTATGCCGGAGGCCCGCATCATCCTCGCCCAGGCCGTGACCTATGTCGCGTCGGCTCCCAAGAGTAACGCAGCATACATGGCCATTAATGCGGCCTTGGAGCATGTGCGGGAAAATCCCACCATCGAAGTACCCGGTCATCTTCAGGACAGTTCCTATAAAGGGGCCAAGCGCCTCAAGCGCGGGGACGGCTACAAGTACGCCCATGACTATCCCGATGGCTATGTTGATCAAGACTATGGCATTCCACGGGGTACTTTTTACCACCCCCTGGATCGGGGTCATGAATCCAAAATCCGTGAACGACTCCAGACGCTGGATGACCCTCCTGAGCAAGATTAGAATTTTGGTGGCATTTTCGTTATTCTATGGGCGTGGCTTCGTTCGTCGGCAAAGAGGTAATTAACAGATGATTGCATTTCTACTCGAAGCAGCCATCGTGTTTCTCGTAATTCTCCATGTGGGATGGCTCGCCCTTTTTGCACTCGAAATCCTCTTTGACACCACACGCTGTACCGCCGCAGAGCGGTGGCGAAATATACGAAACTACTTTTTCTTCGGAATCGGCCTGGAATGCATCATCGTAATTCTCGTTACGGTACGATGGTTTCAACCGGGCTGGTTTGCCTGATATTTCCCGAAAGGATTCTCACGCTCATGCAAGGTAAAAAATCAGTCTTTTTCGCTGGCTGCCTCACAGGATTTCTCACACCTATGATAATTCTGGGTATAGCCGTTGCCCTTATGATAGGTCCCTATAAGAGCCGGATGATTGATCAAATGGCTGAAAAACTCCATGCCCCTGCAATCACAACGGGCGCGACGGCAGATTTTAACTGGACCGTTACTACGGCAGATGGCGAGACTCTGGATCCCAATACCTGGCTTGGAAAGCCTGCATTTATCAGTTTTTGGGATCCCTCGTGCCCACATTGCCTAGCAGAGTTGCCTTCCATGGAGTCGTTGTATCAGCAAGCGCGGGGTATGGATATGACATTTGCAGCCGTTGCCCTGGAAAATGGGGACGATGCTTTTGAATATATGCTGGAACAGGGATACCAAATCCCTGTCTATGCATTGGAGGGTGAACTACCACCTGTATTTGAAGTTAGCACGAAACCCACTACATTCATTGTTGGGCATAATGGCAGCATCGTATTCAAGCAGATTAGTTCCGCCAAGTGGGACGATGTTGTCGTATTGAGCCTATTGCAGGACTTGAATATCACCGAAGCGCCAGCTACAGAATAGGGTGTGTGAGGGGTTTCACACCTTGTCCTGTGCCGGATTTTCAATGCTTAGGTCGAGCCAGACCTGTTCCCGCAAGGTGACCCGTTTATCCACCAGGGGTACACCGCCCCCTGCGGGAAAAACCCGCAACAGGTAGTCCCCCAAAGGGATAAAACCAAGCTCAAACTCGCCCTGATCATTCACCACGGGTTCAGCGAGCCGCAGTTCAGGCAGGGCTGCCATGCGGACTTCCACGGTCATGCCCGCCGTATCCCCAAAGCCCTTTAATGCCCCAAAGATTCCGCCGAATTTCTCCATGGAAAAAGTGTATTCCTTGTGCTGGTCCTTTGCCACTTCCACCACACTCAGTCCCCATGGGGCTAAAGGCGTACCCGCCTCAATCTGTACAACATAGTGCCCGGGAGTCAGGCCCGGGAAGCGTATGGACGTATCCTGCGTCTGCATTCGCCAGCGATTAAAACAAGATACGGATTCCGCCTTGCCCGAATGGACCACCATCATCCGCGCGGGAAGCACCCGCGCCCCGGCGTGCAGCACCTGACATGAGACCAGCCCGCCCGGTACCATGCGTAGTTTCATTCCATCTTCGACTCTTCCAGGCTCCGATACCAATAGCGGTTGATAATAATCATGCTCAAAGGCTAAATATATAGTATCGTCCGCTGCAGTATCGGGTACAAGAAAGTGACCTTCTCCCCCGGTGCTGCTTACCGGGGAATCTCCCCACTGCCATAACAAATCCAGACTCGGTAGACTGTGAACCCGTACACCGGGCACCGCTGCACCAGTGCGATCATCCACCACCATACCCTTAAATACATAGCCCGGCTTCAGCGCTATGGTCATCACACTTTTTTCTGCGGGGGTACCCGAATCATCCCGGGTAATTTCTATGGCCTGTTCCCTGTAGCCTGTGCTCCGTACACGCAGGGAGCGTGTTGAATCAAAAGTTGGTGACAGCCCTATAACCCCGCCGGGATCGGTATTGGTCACCCACCCCTTGCGCGATGTGGGTTCCAGCCGATACTCAAAACCCGGAAGGGGCTCACCAGTTGCTGCATCAGTCACCTTCACCTGCACCATGACTGCGGCATCGTCCTTATCCAGTCCTTCAAGACGATCCGGTAGTGCACGACCACTCAATAGATTCGGTGTTAATGCAATACCCTGTGCCCGCACCTTATGTCCCCAATAGGCCAGACCGATGCCCCCGGCAATGACCAGCACCAGGAGCATGATCGATACCCATTTATTTTTGCTACGATTCATAGAATACCCGGTTGTACAATGCGTGACAGGACACAACGCCTCTAGTCTACCCACCGCGGCACCCTACCGCAATCTGACCACGACCACCGTCACCACCCCTCATCCATCCCCAGTTTTAATTACAGACCTGGTTTTAAATTATTCCGTAGTGATTATGCCCTTTATTTACAGTGTGAATCATTGCGAGCACGAGATTGCCGCGTTACTCACTACGTTCGTGCCTCGCAATGACGCACTTTGCCAGTGGGGCGGAATAGAAGTCTATGATGTTGCAATACGTTGTTTGTCGCCTGCCCGGCAAGGGCCGTCATTGCGAGCCGAGAGGAACGAGGCGTGGCTCTTGCTCCCATTGACTAAAACTGGGGATGCATGAGGTGCAACATGGCATTGTTGTAACCATAAACAGTCCAGCGTACACTATTCTATATCAGGGATTTTTGCGAGGGAGATTGAAATGGACGACAGGCTTTATAGATTCATAACGATTTTTCTAATCGATTTGATACCGCTTTTTCTGTTAGCCATTTTCGCCTTAATCGCATGGCGATACCAGAAGCAGCTTACGGAATTGAAGGAATCAGAGGAAGGGCAAGGCCAAAACCCCGGTTTAATGGAATCGCTCAAGCAACGATTTATCGCATTTTCTATCCTTCAATGGGTGACATTTTATTATTTAGCCGGCAGGCTAATTCTGAGAGAGCTTCCAATTGCCATTGGAAATGATCTGTCTGAAATGGATTGGAAGTATTGGTTATTCGTGGAAGGGTTAAGGTATTTCATCGTATTTTTTATCATTTTCTTGACCGTTTTAAAAATAGTTTCACTGTACTGCGGTTACACCCTTGCTGAGATGTTTGTGAAGCTGGCAGCGGAAAAGGAACGGGATAAACAAGCAGCAGAGGCGAAAGCGCGGGTAGATGAGTAGAACACAAATGATGTGGATTTGTTGATTTCTGTGCTGAATCCAGGATTGGAGTGGCGGTGGGGAGACCCCTGCTTTTGCAGGGGTGACAGGAGGAGGGGAGAAGTGGGAAACTCGATTGTTCCCGACTTGGATAAGGAGTGTTTACGCGGAGATTCCCGCCTGCGCGGGAATGACAGGAGGCGGGGTAGTTGATGATTAGTATTTGTGGTGGCGGTAGGCGAGGGTGGCGAAGTAGAGGAGGGTGAGGAGGAGTGCGAGGGCGGTCATGTATTGACCCTGGCGGAGGGAGTGGGGTTGGAAGTTGAGGATTATTTCGCCGGGGGTGTCGGGGAGTTGTAGGCATATAAAGTCGCCGTAGGCGGTGTGGATGGGGATGGGGGTATTGTTGTGTGTGGCGTGCCAGCCGGGGTGGAAGTTTTCTGCGATAACCAGGATGCCGCCGCCTTGCGTGGTCTGGATAGTGTAGTGGCCGGGGTGTTGTTCTTTGATTTCGGGGGTGGCCATGGGGCCGTTGTGTTGGTAGGTGAGGGTGTCGGTGAGGACGGTGGTGGCGGGGTCAATGGTTGTGAGGTCGGTGGCAGGGTCCGTGCTGGGGGTGGCGTTGGAGACGACACGGATGCGGGGCAGAGTCTGGTCGAGGGGTACCCAGTCTTTTCCCTGGGCGAAGGCGTTCGCGACTTCGGGCGAGGCGAGTTCGCGTGTTTTCCGCCATTGGACACCTGCTAGGCGGAGGGGTGTTTCGAGGGTATAGTCGAGGGCGCGGTGGGGCATGAGCGCGGTGTAACCGAAGGGTGCCTGAAGGTCGTAGAAGGCGTAGCGGTTCATAGTAGTGGGATGGATGTCGGGGTCGATGCGGGTGCCGGGTGTGGCCTGGGGCGGGGGTGGTGCCTGGGCGAGGTATTGGTCGCGGGTCATGTGTTCTTTGTGACGGAGGCTGTAGAGGCCCATGTCGGCTAGGGCGAGTAGGATGAGGAGGGGAATGGCCCAGGCGTGGCCACGACCAGCGATGATGACGAGGAGTGCAGCAGTGCAGACGAGTGCTGTGCCGAGGGCGATGTTGGGGGTGGGCATGAGTTGATGGCCTATGAAACTGCTGAGCGGGAGGGTGTGGCCGCTGTGGTGGAGCACAGCGTAGAGGAGGGTGCCGAGCGCAGCGAGTATGACAATACCGGGGCCGAGGAGGCTGCTGCGTAGTTTGGTTTCTTCCTGGTGGAGTCGGTGGAGGTGGGTGAGTGCGACGGCGGTGATGAGGAGGAGTCCGGTGTGGGCGAGGGCGATGAAGCGCGCAGGTGCGCGGAGTTTGTTGAGGATGGGGGTGTGGGTGAGGATGGGGTCCAGAAATCCGTAGTGACCAAGGGCGAGCATAAAACCGGGGAGGGCGATGCCTGCGCCGAAGAGGGTGAGGGTGCGTTCGCGGGGGTTGAGTTTGGGGATGCGCAGGATTATGAGGAGGACGAGGGCGAGGGTGGCGGCACCGAGGTAAGGGGCGTCCCAGGGTTCGTCGCCTTTGAAGGGGGCGAATACGCGGCGGTGAAAGAGGTAGGGGTTGATGAGCTGGAGGAGGTTGAGGGGGTGGAGGGAGATGGAGAGGTTGAATCCGGCCTGGGGCGCGGCGCGGTAGGAGTTTTGGAGGCCTTCCCAGAGGGGGACGAGTTGGATTGCACCGAGGAGAATGGCGAGGACTTTCGCTGTGCCGAGGTGGAGGAAGGGGATGACACGTCGACCGAGGTTGAGGAGCATGATCGCGTAGGCCCCTTCGATGAGCCAGGTGAACAGGATGGCCTGGGGCATGGCGAGGAGGATTTGCGAGGTGCTGAGGAGGAGTAGGGCGAGCCATGCGCGGGGCGGTGGTCGATCGGTGTCGGGCATGAGCCAGTGGTCTATGGCGAGGAGTGCCCAGGGGAGGTGGGCGAGGATGGCGATGAAGTGCATGTGGATGTAGTGGTTCATGGGGAAGCCCATGAAGGTGCCGAGGAGTGCGGCAAAGAGTGCGCTGTGGGGGGTGATGTTCCAGCGGCGGAGGAAGGTGTACCAGCCGAGGAGGAGAAGGGGGTAGGAAATCCAGAGTTCGAGGGTGAATGCGGTGTTGAGGGGGAGAAAGCGGTAGAGGAAGAGGTGCCAGGGATGGAAGAGGCCGATCTGGCCTTCGCTGAGGAGGTAGAAGCCGTTGAAGATATGGGGCATCCAGAGAAAGCTGTGGCCGTCCTGGAGGGCGGTTGCGTAGAAGTGGCGCAGGGGGAGGTGAAACGCGCCGAGATCGTCTTCGGTGTAGAGGGTGCCGAGAAAAAGGGGTATGGCGAGGAAGAGAGTAAAGGCCAATGCACCGAGGCCAAGCAGTGTGGTGCTAATCGTTATGTATGCATTCCAACGCAAAGGCCGTAGCACGGCTGGCGATAGGAAGCGAGCCAAGATCTTAGGCATGGGGGTGGGCATCTTTGTAGACTTCTTTGAGGCGGTCAATAGAGACGTGGGTGTAAATTTGGGTGGAGGCGAGGGATTCGTGGCCGAGGAGTTCCTGTACGACGCGGAGGTCTGCTCCAGAGTTGAGCATGTGGGTGGCGAAGGTGTGTCGCAGGGTGTGGGGGGTGATTTCGTGACGACCGGGGAGGACTTGTTGCACGTATTTATCTACGCAGCGCTGGATGGAGCGGGTGGAGATGGGACCGCCACGGAAATTTATAAACACCTTGTTGTTTTCAGTGTTGGCAATGGTCGGGCGGATGTCTAGGTAGTCTTGCATGGCCTGGAGGGCGTATTTACCGAGGTGGGCGATGCGTTCTTTGCGGCGTTTGCCCATGACACGGATGGTGCCCTGGTGGAGGTCGATGTCGGGCAGGGTGAGTGTGGCGATTTCGGAGGCGCGGGTGCCGGAGGAGTAGAGGGTTTCGAGGAGGGCGCGGTCCCGTTTGCCGAGGGGCTTGGTCGTGTCGGGGGCTTCGAGGAGGGTGGTGACTTCGGTGATGGTGAGGACTTCGGGGAGTTCGCGGGAGAGCTTGGGGGTCTTGACGAGTTTTGCGGGGTTGACGTCGAGTTTGCCCTCGCGAACGAAGTAGCTGTATGCAGCACGGAGGGATGCGAGTTTTCGGGCTGAGGTGCGGGGGCTGCCGCCGGTGGTCTGGAGGTGGGCGAGGAATGCGCGCATAGAATTTTTGTCGGCTTTGGCGAGGGTGTTGAGCGTGGCGGTGGGTCGGTCGGCGGGATCTTCGCGTTGAAATGCGATGTTCCCGTTAATGAGGTAGTCTGCGAATTGGTCGAGGTCGCGACGATAGGCCCGAAGGGTGTGGGGGGAGTAGCCCCGTTCGACCTTGAGGTGGTTCATAAACTGGAGGATATCGATAGCGGACATAGGCTTCCTTTCGCGTGGATAGTATTGTGTTGTATTTGTGTGTTGGTATCAAGTGTGTTGGAAAAGGCGGGGTGTAAATGGAGAAAAGCACCGCATAAGTCCCTTCCTTTATAGAGGTTTATGACGGGGCGCGGGTCTTTGGGAAAGGGGTTCCTTGACGTGAGTGGGTCGGGTGGTGGAGAATACCCTCCTTTTCCCGGGGTGTGTTTATGGGCGGAATGCTGGTATGCTTTCGGGAATTGTTTTGAAATGCGAGCGCTTCTGGGGCGTTATATATAAAGGAAAAGCGTGTGAAACTGGTGATTGTAGAGTCTCCCGCGAAGGCGAAAACGATAAGTAAATTCTTGGGCGATGAGTATGTGGTGGAGGCGAGTTATGGCCATATTCGCGATTTGCCGGGGAGTGCGGATGAGATCCCGGCGGAGCACAAGGGCAAGCCGTGGGCGCGTATGGCGGTGGATGTAGACAATGATTTTACACCGATTTATGTGGTGACGAAGGATAGCAAGAAGCAGATTGCGGTGTTGCGCAAGCTGATGAAGGATGCGGATGAAGTGGTGCTGGCGACGGATGAAGACCGCGAGGGTGAGGCGATTAGCTGGCATTTGGTGGAAGCGTTGAAACCGAAGGTACCGGTATCGCGGATTGTGTTTCATGAGATTACGAAGGATGCTATTGATGAAGCCATAGCGAATCCGCGTGCAGTGGATAATGGTTTGGTACGGGCGCAGGAGAGTCGTCGTATTCTGGATCGTTTGTATGGGTATAGTTTGTCGCCTGTGTTGTGGAAGAAGGTGCGGACGAAATTGAGTGCGGGCCGTGTGCAGAGTGTAGCGGTGCGACTGGTGGTGGAGCGTGAGGAAGAGCGACGTGCATTCCACAGGGCGACCTATTGGGATATTGATGCCCAGGTGGAGGGTGATGCTAAGGCGTTTACGGCTTCCCTGCAGGAATGGAAGGGGAAGCGTCTGGCGAGTGGCAAGGATTTTGATGCGGACACAGGGAAGCTTAAAAACGACAAGGTTTACTTGTTGGAAGAAGCAGAAGCAAAGACTCTGGTGGAGCAGTTGAAGACGAATTTGCCGTGGAAAATTAGTGGTGTGGATCAGAAGGCAGCCAAGCTGCGGCCCCAACCCCCATATATTACGTCTTCTTTGCAACAGGCTGCGAGTTCGCTTATGGGCTTTAGTCCGAAGCAGACCATGCAGGTGGCGCAGCGTCTTTATGAAGGTGTGGATCTGGGCGGTGGTGATCGCGAGGGTCTCATCACCTATATGCGTACGGATTCGGTGGTTTTGAGTAACAAGGCCCTGGGTGAGGCGCAGCATTATATCGAAAGTAATTTTGGAGATGGTTATCACCATCGTCGTCAGTTCACGACCAAGGCGAAGATGGCGCAGGAAGCGCATGAAGCCATACGTCCGACGAGCTTCAAACGTCACCCTGATACCGTGGCCCGGTTGGTGAGTGCGGATGAGTTGAAGTTGTACCGTCTTATCTGGAACCGGGCCTTGGCTTCCCAGATGGAAGATGCACAGCTCGAAAAGACTACTGTCAATTTCACGGTGAACATTGATTCCGATGTGGCCCGATTGCGGTCCAACGGTTCTATTGTGACCTTCCCCGGTTTTCTGCGCGTGGCCAATAGCAGCCAGCAGGACACGGAACTTCCCGCCCTGAAAGAAGGCGATGAAGTGGGGCCGGGTAAGGCATTGACCTTGAATGGCATGGAAGCATCAAGTCATGAGACCAAGCCCCCGGCGCGGTTCAATGAAGCTTCGCTGGTGAAGCGGTTGGAGGAGGAAGGTATTGGTCGTCCGTCGACCTATGCACCCACGGTAACGCTGATTCAGGCCCGTGGTTATGTGGAGAAGCAAGGTAAGGCGCTGGTGCCCACATACGTGGGGATTGCGGTGACCATACTGTTGCGTCGTTACTTCACGGACTATGTGAGTATGGACTTTACGGCGCGTATGGAGAATGTACTGGACAATATCGCGGAAGGGGAGCAGGATTGGAAGCAGTTTTTAAACAGTTTCTATAATGGTGCGGGTGATTTTGGGGAAGGCCTCCAGAAAAGTATTGAACGTCAGATGGAAGAGATTGAGTATCCCAATATCCCGGTGGGTATGGGTGAAAATGATCAGCCCATTATTGTGCGTCTGGGGCGGAACGCGCCTTTCCTGCAGCGGGGTGAAGGGGGCGACGGCAATACGGCGAGTGTGCCTATGGATGTACCCTACGATGAGTTGACGGTGGAGAAGGCGGAGGAACTCATCGCGTTACGTGCGAAGGGCAATGAGCCCATTGGTGTACACCCGGAGTCGGGTGAGAATGTTTATGCGTTACTGGGGCCCTATGGTCCCTACATCCAGCTGGGTGAGCAGGGTGAGGATAAAAAGAAGAAACCCAAGCGGGTGAGTCTGCTTCGTGGATTCCCGCTGGAGAATGTAACCTTTGAGATCGCGCTTGAATATCTGACCTTACCCAAGAATCTTGGGGATCACCCTGAAAAGGGGAAGTCCATCCGTGTGGCTATCGGGCGTTTTGGCCCTTATGTGGTTCATGATGGAGATTTCCGCAGCATCCCGAAGGATGAAAGTATTTTCACGATTACGTTTGAGCGTGCTTTGGAACTCTTGAACCAGCCCAAGGGCTATGGTCGGGGGAAGAAGTTACTCAAGGAAATGGGAACGTTGCCGGACGGGGAAACGAAGCTCACCATTTTTGAAGGGCGCTATGGCGCGTATGTTACGGATGGGAGTGTGAATGCTTCGCTGCCCAAGGATAAGAAGGCGGATGATCTGACTATACCCGAAGCGATGGACTTGCTGCGGGTGGCTGCCGAGAAGAAGCCACGCAAGAAAAAGAAAGCAGCAGCCAAGCGTAAAAAGAAAGCCACGACCAAGAAAAAGGCTGCCACGAAAAAAAAGGCAACTGCAAAAAAGAAGTCGGCTGCGAAGAAGAAGCCGTAGCGCAGGGAGCATAGTTCTGTCGTTGTGATGGTGGCGGGGTGGGTATAGGCTGCTCAGGGTTCAGTATGCATTCCCACGCAGAGCATGGGAACGAGGGGAAGAAAAAATCCGTAATCTGCTACGCAGGTTTTAAATATATACGTGAAATAATTAGAAAACCCCGGTCAGGATGTCTGACCGGGGTTATTTATTGTGAAGAGTGGTAGCACTAGTGAATGGTGGTGGTATCGTCTGTGCCTTCGAAGACACTGTAGATGGTCTGTTGAGATTCTACGTCGCGGGTGGTGTAGAGGAGCCAGTTGAGGAGATAGTCGAGGTCGTCAATCTGGAGTTCCCCTTCCATTTGGGTGGCACGATCGAGGAGAAGCTCACGTTCGTAGGGCTCGATGAGTTCGTAGAGATCGAGTCGTGCGAGGGCTTCCCGTGCCTCGGGGGAGATTTTATTGCTTTCCCAGTCACTGAGGTGGCGGATGGTGCCGGGGCGACGGGGGAGGCTTTGCCGGGGGCGCAATCGTTTTGAAACGAGTTTGAGGGCCTGGTCAATTTCGCCTTTGTTGTACCCCTGTTTTTTTAGCCAGCTACGCATACCGGGTTCGGAGGTGGGTGCGTCTGGGGTATCTTCGAGGTGCTGGAGGATGAGCGAAACGAGTTCTACGAGCGATTGCTTCATAGGGCGCATCCTTTATAGTGTGGGCTGGTTGTGTCGTTCATCTGGGTATATTGTAGTGGGGTGTTGCTAAAAGTGTCAACTTGAGGGTGTACCAGGCCGGGTTTGAATAGTGGGGACTGTGGTGTTAAGCCAGAGGATGATTTGTTGGAGTGCGTCGGGTTTGGCGGCTAGAAGGTCGGTGCCGTGGGCACTGGAGGCGTAGGTGCGAAGTTCGGCGAAGTTGGGGGCTTTCTCGTGGAGGGTGAGTGCAGAAGCTGCGGCGTAGCTGTCTTGTTCACCTGTCATGAGGAGGAGGGGTTGTTCTTTGAGCTGTGTGATTTGGGTTTGGGTTTGTATGCCGTGGTAGTCGAGGCCGGGGGAAATCATGATGAGTGCAGCGATTTGGGGGTCTTTGAGGGTGTAGTGCAGAGCGAGGTTGGCGCCGATGTCTTCGCCGATGAGGGCGATTTTGTCGGGCGGGGTGCCCTGACTGATGAGGAAATCCCGGGCTGCGCGGAGGTCGTAGAGTGCTTTTTTCCAGTCTTCTGCCTGAAAAGTTTTGTAGGACTTGGTCTCTCCTTTGAACTTTGCGTCGCCATGGCCGCGGAAATCGAGACTGAGTGTAGTATAGCCCGTTTGCTTCAAATAAGGGGTGTAGGGACTCCAGGACCCCCGATGATGTGCATAGCGATGCAAGAGGATGAGCGCTGGCGCATCAGGTGTGGTGGCAGGGCTGAAGGTAGCGGGTAAGGTCCAGGCATCTTCTGTTAGCAATTTAATTTCAGTTGGCGCAGCGACAGGAGTAGGGCGCATACAACCGGGTAGGATAGCGATTACGAGGACGAGTGCAACAATAAAAAAACACGGACGCATCCTCGGACACGTCCGTGTATATGTTTTCATGATAGGCAGATTTAGCCGAGATTGAAAACGCTTTGAAGCTTCATGGCGAGGGTCATGTCGCCCTGGATCTTCAGCTTGCCGGTAAGGAATGCAGTTTGACCATTGAGTTTACCCGTGATAAGGGCCAAGAAGTTTTCATCGGTCATTGTAAGTGTAATATTGGAACTTTCTGCAGCACCGTCGCCGACATCTGCGGCTCCGTCTGCAACCTTTACCCACCAGTCACCACCGTTGTCGCCAGTAATGTTGAATTGGTAGGTAGAGTTCATCCCCTGAATTTTGTCAGGATTGACTTTGCCGGGGATTGCATCGAAGAATTCTTTGACTTCAGCCATTTGTAATGACCTCCTCAGTGTTTTTGTATGGCTTAATTAGCCGAAAGGTTGATGTTGTCGTAGCGATAGATTTCCGGTAATTGGAGCGGATATCGATGCTTGGGACCCCATATATTAAGGCGATACTCTAGCATAGCAACAGGGTTGTGTCAAAACTGCCCGTGTCGGGTAAATGATCGTTTACATGGTGCAAACGGGCGAATTACTTAATGGTCGTTATAGAGCGGGGAGTATAGGGAGTAGGTGGTTTAGCAGTGTTTTTGAAGAATATTGTGTAAGGTGCTTTCTTTCAATGGTTTAGCGATATAGTCCTGCATCCCGGCAGCAAGGCAGCGTTCGCGGTCGCCTTCCATGGCCATGGCGGTCATAGCAATAATGCAGGGGGTGTCTGTGGACTGTAGGAGTTGGCGGATTTTTTGTGTGGTTTGGAATCCGTCCATGCCAGGCATCTGGCAGTCCATGAGAATAATATCGTAGGGGGTTTGCTGTATGGCCTGGAGGGCATCTTTCCCGCTGTCGACGGTGTCGCAAGTGAGGCCGAGGTTATCGAGGAAGCGTTGTGCGACCAGTTGGTTGGTGGGTACGTCTTCGACAAGGAGGATTTTGGTTTCTTTGGGGAGGGAGCGCTTCGTTTGTTGTTGTTCTTTGCCGGGGGTGTGGGTGGGTGCCTGGGCGAGATGGAGTGTAATGGTAAATGTGCTGCCTTGTCCGGGTGTGCTTTTCACATGGATGGTGCCGCCCATGGCCTGGATAAGCTTTTGGCAGATGGAGAGTCCAAGGCCTGTGCCGCCATAGCGTCTTGATGTGGAGGCGTCTGCCTGCGTGAAGGGTTCGTAGATATGTTTGATGAAGTCTTGTTCTATGCCGATGCCGGTATCTGTGACGCTGATTTCCAGGGTGTCATGGTCGGGATGCTGGGTGGGTCGGGTGTTTACGGCCAGGGTGATGGTGCCTTGGTGGGTGAATTTAATGGCATTATTGAGCAGGTTGAGGATAACTTGCTGTATGCGGCCCGGGTCGCCCAAATAGTGGGGGTATTGGTTTGGGTTGAGGGTGTAGTCCAGTTGAATGCCTTTGTTGGCCGCTTGTGCTTTGGTGAGTGCTATGGTGGATTGGGCGAGTTCCGTCAGGGAGAAGGGGATCGTTTCGCAGGTGACGTGTTGTCCGTCTGCTTTGGAGAAGTCCAGGAGTTCGTTGACGATGCTGAGGAGGTTCAGACCGGATTGTTCGAGTGCGTTGATGTATTCTTTTTGTTCGTCTTCCAGCAGAGTGCTGTTCAATAGTTTTGCTGTACCGAGAATCCCGTTAAGGGGGGTTCTGATTTCGTGACTGATGGTCATGAGAAAGTCGGTTTTGGCGCGGTTTGCATTTTCGGCTTCTTCGCGTGCTTTTATAAGGGCTTGTTCAATTTCCTTGAGGTGGGTGATATCGATACTAACGCCTGCAATACGTTTGGCAACACCATTTTCGTCGTAGAAGATGCGGGCTTTAACGAGGATATTGTGTGTGCTTCCATCGCTGTGGTTGATTCGGTGTTCGTACTGATATTTGTCGCTTTTCTTTTTGATTTCTTTGGCAGCAGAGTTGCGAACGATGTCCTGGTCTTCTTCGGGGATGCGGGTGAGGAGTCGTTCGGGGTCGTTTTCATTTTCGCTGGGGGGCAGTGCAAAGAGGCGATCGCAGCTGGAGTGGAAGTAGAGTTTTCCGGTTTCGAGGTTGGAGTACCATAGGCCGATGTCGGCGGATTCTGCTGCGATGTCGATGCGCTCTTTTGCAATGCGAAGTTCTTCCTGGGCTTGGCATTCTGCGGTAATATCCCATACAGCACCGAGTACATGGACAGGTTTTCCACTGTTGTCGCGATAGACCTGGCCCCGAATACTCATGTGATGGATGGATTGGTCTGGGAAAATGACACGATGCTCAAAACTATAGTCAATTTCCTGGTTGAGGGCTCGCAATATGTTGTTGTATAGGTCGTCTCGCTCATCGGGGTGGACAATGTTGAGGTAGTTATCCGGGGAGCCCTTGAATTGTAGGGTGTTTGCACCTACGATAGAGACGGCATTTTCGTCGCCTTCCAGGTAGTCATTAAGGCAGTCCCAGTACCAGATACCCATTTTAGCGGCACGGAGGGCGAGGTCGAGTCGTTCCTGGTTTTCTCTGAGTTGCATGTCTTTTTGGTGTTGCTCTGTGGTGTCCCAAATCGCGCCGAGAATGCGGATGGGCTCTTCTTTTTCGTTGCGATAGACCTGGCCACGGATGGCAACGTAGCGTGTTTCTTTATCGCCCCGTATGATTCGATATTCGAAGTCAAAGTCTTGTTTGTTGGCGAGGGCGCGTCTGATACCTTCTTCGAGTTCGTCTTTGTCGTCGGGGTGCACGAAGTTGATAAAGGAGTCGGAGAGTCCGTCAAAGTTGTCGGGGTTGGTTCCCACAATGGTTATGGCGTTGGCATCGCCTTCGAGTTTATCGGACTTGAAATCCCAATACCAGATACCCATTTTAGCGGAGTGGAGGGCGAGGTCGAGGCGTTCCTGATTTTCTTTAAGTTCTTTGTCTTTGCGTTGTTGTTCTGTGGTATCCCAGGTGGTGCCAATGATGCGATAGGCTTTACCGTCACTGTTGCGGTTGATGTGCCCACGGATGGCATAGTGGCGCAGCTCCCCATTGGCAATGGTAGAGCGTGTTTCGATCTCAAACTGGTCGTAGAATTTGAGTGCTTTGATAAATTCTCTACGGACGTTTTTCAGGTCTTGGGGGTGAATGACCTGGTTGAGCCAGCTTGCGGTGACTATGGTTGTACCGGAGTCGAGCTTGAGGAGTTTGTAGAGGTATTCGTCGTATTCGAGGGTGTTGTTTTGGAGATCATATTCCCAGGCACCCATCTTCACGACCTGGAGGGCCAGGTTAAGGCGTTCGTTGTTTTTCTTGAGGGTATCTTTTGCTTTTTTTTGTTCGGTGATGTCTTGAATCTGTCCAATAAAGTATTTGGGGTTGCCGTCGTCGTCGCAGATCATACTGGCGGAGAGGTTTATCCAGACGGTGTGGCCTTGCTTATGGATATAGCGTTTTTCGAGTTC
>CALAXS010000496.1 GCA_937895305.1 uncultured bacterium | reverse complement strand
AGACTTTCCACCAGCGATACGCACAAGGCAGCAATCACCACAACGGGCATCCAGTACATGATCTTGCCCATGGGTCCTGGTACAAAGGCCAAGGGCAGAAAAGCAATAATTGTGGTCAACACGGCCGCGATAACCGGAAGCCCCACTTCACTCACACCTTCAATAGCAGCCTGCATGGGTCCCTTGCCCTGCTTGCGCTGGAAATAAATGGCCTCGCCCACCACGATAGCATCATCTACAATAATGCCCAACGTGATAATAAATGCAATCAGTGTAATCTGGTTTATGGTCCCGCCCATGAGCCAGAGAATCATTAGTGCGCCACAGATCGAAATGGGTATACCCATGGCCACCCAGAAGCTCAGTCTGGAATTCATGAAAAGCCAAAGGATGATCAATACCAGACCTAATCCCATGAGCCCGTTCTTGTACATCATATCCAGCTGACCACGCACCAGAATGGACTCGTCGAAACAGGCCTCCATGTGGAGTCCTTCCGGCAATTCACTCTGTTTACTGGCCGCATAATCGCGAACCGATTGCGAGATGTCGAGTATATCCTCGTTGGGTGCCTTGTACACTTCAATCAGTACCGCTGGCTGCCCATTGAAGCGACCATAGTTCGGGTCGCCCTCGAAGTCATCCTTCACCTCCGCCACCTGGCCCAGGGTAATGAGGCCACCCTCAGGTGTTGCCTTGATGACAATGCCTGCGAATTCCTTGGCCGTCTCTTTACTCCCCTGGGTTCGGATGCGCATTTCCTCGCCTTCCGACTCGATGCTCCCCGCCGACACGCTATAGCTGGATCGTTGAATCGCCTGACGGACTTCCATAAGGCTCAAGTTATGCTCGAGTAAACGTTCGCGCATAACCTCCACCTGAATTTCATAGGGCCGGGTATCACCGACAACAATCTGGGACAGGCCGGGCAACCGTTGCAGTTCGGCGCGGGTACGTTCCCCCCACTCCTTGAGTTGCCGTTCGGGAATATCGCCATAGAGAGCCAGGTTAATGACCTCGTCTTCATCCGTTTCAATCTGTACCGTAGGCCGTCGCGCATCCGCAGGAAGGTTGGGAATACCCATGAGAGCTTCTTCAACATCGTCCCGCACCTTCTCCACGTCATTGCCTTCGGCCACTTCGATAAAGAGACTGCTGTACCCCTCGAAAGAGCTGGTGTGATATTGATCAACCCCCTCCAGCCCGTCAATGGCTGCTTCCACACGACGCGAAATACTGTCTTCCACTTCTTGTGGATCTGCGCCGGGCAATGCGATGCCCGCTTCGATAAAGTCAAACTTCACATAGGGCATGTCTTCACGGCGCATACTCATGGCGGCTATGACACCGGCCACAACAATACTGAGGAGTACCACATTCGCCAGCACACGATTGGTGGCTGTGCTTTTCAGGAGTCCCTTCATTCTGCGCTGCCCTCATCCGTTGCGGCAATCTCTAACAATGTATTGTCCAGCGGATTCACCAGGCGGGTAGTAATGATTTCATCACCCGGGTTCAGCCCCGATTGTATCAGGGCATATTCACCCTGTGACCGTGCCAGTTCAACCGGAAATGTTTTTAACCGGTTATCGACTGCAAGATATATCTTGTTATCAATGGTTACCGCATTCAGCGGTACACGATAAACATTCTCTAGGGGTCGCCCGGGAATGGTGGCCTCACAAAACATCCCCTCCACCAACGGGATACGGCCCTGATGGGCATGGGCTTCTTCACCCGCCACCCGAATGACTACGGACAAGGTATGGCTCTCGGGGTTAAACGATTCCACACGATCCAGTACGCCGTTCCAGCGTTCACCATTGGCCGCTTCGGTCCAGCGCAAGGTGCAGGGCACCGACTTGAGGCTGGAGAACCAGGAGGTCTTCGCTGCACCCTCTGCGATTGTTTCAAATTGTAGCCATTGGCTCGCATCGCGACTGTCGAGCGGAATCCGTACTTCGAGAATGGTATCGTCGACCAGGCTTAGCATCCGGGATCCGGCAGCGACCACCTGATCTTTTTCCATGAGCCGTTCTTTAACGCGGGCCGTAAAGGGGGCCTTCAGACTGGTATTGGCCAAGTCGAGTGTAACCAGCTCCAGGCTCGCTTCTGCGGAAGCCTTCATGCTTTGGGCCTCTTCCACCTGAAGGGGAATGAGGGCAAGCTGGTGCTCGGCACGATCCATTTCGGCGCGGGCCGTGACCACCGACTGCTCGGCCTGGTCCACTGCGGTCTCGGTCCCTACACCACCATCACGCAATTGCTGGGCGCGTTTCAGTTGGGCCATGGCCAGGGAATAGGCACGCTTGACGGAACCCAGTTGACGCTTTAATTCGGTTTCTTCTATTCCCAGGCGGGTGATGCTCTGTTCACGTTGCAAAACCTGGGCACGGGCTTCGGCAACACGGGCTTCATAGGGCCGGGGGTCAATCTGGAAAATGGTTTCGCCTTCGGGTATGACACCACCCACGTTAATGTTGGGGTGCATGGAGATAATCTTGCCGGAGACTTCCGGGACGATATCGATTTCTTTCAGGGCTTTCACGTGACCAAAGCCCGTGAGTTCCACATCGACCGATTCAGGCGCAACAACCTGTGTGACAACGGCTATACTTTTTTCTTCTTTTTCTACCGAAGCCTGCGCGAGCGGGTCTTTGGTGATGATAAACAGGGTCATGAGTCCAGCACCGACCCCGAGTGCAGTTAGTGCGAGCAATACTGGTGCCCAGGCAATACGT
This sequence comes from uncultured bacterium, assembly GCA_937895305.1. Classification (GTDB taxonomy): domain Bacteria; phylum Hydrogenedentota; class Hydrogenedentia; order Hydrogenedentales; family JAEUWI01; genus CALAXS01. The sequence goes on along the minus strand of CALAXS010000496.1, from coordinate 10,701 downwards.
CCCATAATCCCTCTTTGCTCCTCAATCCGATTGTTCCGGATTTGTTCGCCTCATCGTATTTGGCAATATTCACCACAAACAGTGAATATGCCTATTGTAAATGCAAGCTTCGTGCCAAATTCTATATTTTATGTAAATCGCTATATAGCATGTATTTACGGTATTTAACACAAATATCCGAACTGCACAACGCATCATATTTGCTAATCTGTGGTCAAATAAACCACCTGGTGCTTCGTGAGAAACACGGTGTCTTACTATGGAGTAGACTCCTGCGGACACCTAAAGGTTTAGACCATACCCCGAAACCGTGTTTGAGTCAAGTAATCCTGGTATGGGTAATTGGTATTTAGTGGTAGGGTGGAGTACTTAAAACAAGCAGGTGCAGAAACGTATCAAATCTGCTAAAGTATGCGTAACAGCGTTAATTTTTTATACATGGGAAGGATGTCCCGGTCATGGATGAATCTCGCGATTGCTGTACGTGGGTTTGTCGGTGAGGACAAAGGAGGAAGTATGGATCTCAGTGGATTGAAATGGCCTTTAATTGTTGTGGTTGTGGTTTTTCTGGGGTGGTTGTGTACTTCAGGTGGGGTGAATTGGATGATAACCAAATCGACCACCGCGGTCGTGGGCCAGGATGCGGAGCAGGATATGCTGGATGAAGCGCGCCTGACCAAGCTTGCCGGCTTTGTACTATGGCAGTTCAAGTATGAGAAGGCAGGAGAGATTATGATGATGGCCATTGACCGCTATGGTGAGAACGGCCCGAATTTTCTGTACAACCAGTATCGTATGGTGAAATGTTATGAGAAGGTAAAGAATTATCAGAAGGCTCATGACATCATCATTGCCTTGATGAATGCAGAGGCTTCCCAATATGACGACCGGATCCCGGAACGGGATAATCTGGCGTTGCGTGCCGAGAAGCTTAAAGAGACCCATGAGTTGCGCTAGTTAATCAGGAAGTTGGTATTGTCTTGTCGAATAATATTGAGTGGGTTTTAGGACGAATTCCGGTTTTAGAATGTCTGCGTGCTGGTAAAAGAAAAGCGCGCAGGCTTTTTATTTTACATAGTGCTTCAGAGATGGAGGCCCTGGTTCAGGCTGCGGGGGATATAGACATTGACTATGTATCCCGCGAGGATCTGGACCACAGGGCAAAGGGCCAGACGCACCAGGGAGTAATCCTGGAGGCGGACCCGTTGCCCTGTATGGATCTGGATCAATGGCTGCATAAGCATGATGCTACAAATCAGGCTTTGGTTATCCTGGATTCCATTGAGGACCCCCAGAATTTCGGTGCCATTGTACGTTCAGCGACAGCGTGTGGCGCTTCGGGCGTGTTGTTTACCGAGCGACGGGCCGCGCCGATTTCGCCGGCAGCGTTAAAGGCGGCGACGGGGGCTATGGAGTACATGGACCTCATACGGGTAACGAACCTGGCCCGGGCGATGAAGCAGATTCAGGAAGCGGGTTTCTGGATTGGCGGGTTGGATATGGCGGGGGATTCTGAACTTTGGGATGCGCCCCTCACCGGGAAAGTCGCTATTGTGGTGGGGAGTGAAGGCAGGGGGATGCGCCGACTGGTGCAGGAGGGATGTGACTTCACCATGACTATACCCATTGAGGGACCCATTACCAGCCTGAATGCCTCGGTAAGCGCAGCTATAGCGTTGGCTGAATGGAAACGTCAAAACCGCAACACCACCTGATTGGGGCAACAAACGGGTTTGCTACCCTAAAAATCCTGTAAATACAGGACTAATCCACGATAGGCGGGGTGTTGGTTTCGCGTTCACGAAGCCTTTTGGCGTAGTAGGTAATAACGCGGCGAAGAAGTTCGTCCCGCTTTATACCTTCTACTTCTGCTTTCCAGCGTAAAAACGCTGCAACAGACCGGGGAAGTGTAACCGTCATCTTGACGCAATCCGAAGGATTGGTTTCACCAAGATGGTCATCTCCCGAAGCATTTCCGGATTTTAATGTTTTTGCAGCCATACCTGCGCGCCTTTCATAAAGTGAATAAATCGAATCTCAATTCATAGTATACATGGAATCATTGATTTTTCAAATAATTTTACGTAAATTGTTGAACCTTGTCCTTAACGTGTATAGTCCAGCATAGTGTCTCTACAACCCTTTGGCTGTAAGGGGTATTGGGGCAGCTGCCCTTCCTATTGGAGTAGTATCTATTGAATGTATTGGGTATTGGTGGGTATTCCCACGATAGTGCCGCAGCTTTACTCGTGGACGGTGAGGTGGTCGCTGCGGTGGCGGAGGAACGCCTGTCGCGGGAGAAGCATGTAGGTGGTGTGCCTACGCTGGCTGTGGACTGGTGCCTGGAAACAGCAGGGCTATCGATGGCGGACATCGACCATGTGGGCTGTTACATGCGGCCGGGCCTGCGCTTGGGCAAACGCATCCCCTATAGACTCACCCGTGCAATGATCAAATTCCCCCTTTACAGTCTGGGCTTTGCGGGCTATGAGGTGCTGCACAACGCACAATATATGTATGGCATGAAGCAGCTCCTTGAAAAAGGTTCGAAAACACAGCTCCATTGGATGGAGCATCATCCAGCCCATGCAGCCAGTGCCTATCTGGTGAGCCCCTTTGACAGGGCAGCATTGCTCAGTGTGGATTATGTGGGGGAATGGGCGGCGACCTGGACGGGTGTAGGCAACGGAACACAAATGCGGTGTCTGCGCAGCCAGAATTACCCGTATTCACTAGGCGTCTTTTATTCGGCCATCACGGACTATCTGGGTTTTCTCCGGGCAAGTGATGAGTACAAGGTCATGGGTCTGGCAAGTTATGGGAAGCCGGAGTATTACGAGGCTATGAAGGCCCTGATTCAGCCGACCCCGGATGGTCTTTATACCATGGATTTATCGTGGACCCAATGGCCTTATTTGCCGGGGTCGCGTTTCGGGTATTTCTCGAAAAAATTTATCGATACCTTTGGGCCGAAGCGGATGAAGGGGGAATCTGTCACAGAACACCATGAGAATATGGCAGCGTCTGCGCAGAAGTTGCTGGAGGAAATTGTGCTGCACATGGCCAATCATCTCCACCAGGAAACGGGCGAAAAACAATTGTGTCTGGCGGGGGGCGTGGCGCTGAATTGCGCCATGAACGGGCGGCTTTTGCGCGAGACCCCTTTTGAGGATATTTACATTCAACCTGCGTCGGGGGATGACGGGATTGCCATAGGCGCGGCTATGCAGTTGAATGATCGTTTTGAGAATACGCCCCGTAAATACATTATGAATCACGCCTTTCTGGGGCCGGAATATGATAGTGATGCCATCCGCACGGTGCTGGATCGCGGCAAGCTGACGTATGAAAAGCCGGATAGCGTGGAGGAGCGTACGGCGGAATTGCTGGCGAAGGGAAAAATCGTGGGGTGGTTTCAGGGGCGCATGGAGTTCGGGCCGCGAGCCTTGGGGTCGCGCAGTATTCTGGCCGACCCGACGCGACCGGAGATGAAGGATCTGCTGAACAAGTATGTGAAGTATCGCGAGGAGTTTCGTCCCTTTGCGCCGAGTGTACTGGCGGAGAAGGCGCCGGATTATTTTGAGGGGTGCACGGATTCACCGTTCATGCTTTTTGTGTACCCGGTGAAGGAGGAGATGAAAGAACGGCTCCCGGCCATCACGCATATTGATGGTACGGCGCGGGTACAGACGGTGACACGGGAGGCCCATGCGCGCTATTACGACATGATTGCAGCCTTTGAAAAACGGCGGGGTGTGCCTGTGGTACTGAACACGAGTTTTAATGTGATGGGGGAACCCATTGTGAATACGCCGGAGGACGCGGTGCGTTGTTTTTATACAACAGGCATGGACGCGTTGGTCATTGGCGATTTCGTATTGCTGAAATGATATAGTCGGCTCATGATGGTTGCATCTGAAAATAACCCGGCGCTCCCGATTACGGTGGGTATTCCTGTGCGTAATGGTGGGCCAACGTTAAAGCGATTGCTGGCCGCGGTCTTTACCCAGGAAATTGAACAAGACTATGAAGTCATTGCGCTGGATTCGGGGTCGACGGACGGGAGCCTGGAGGCGTTGGCGGATTATCCCGTGCGCGTCATTCCTGTAGACCCCACAACCTTTGACTGGGGTACGGTACGGGAGCAGCTCTTTACCGAATCACGTGGCGATATTGTGGTAAACATATCGCAGGATGCCGTGCCCGCAGATGGGCATTGGTTGGCGAATATCACGGCCCCGTTTGCAGATCCGGAGGTTGCTGTGGTGGGTGCCCATTCCATCCCGGATCCGGAGCGTGAATTTCCCCAGTTTCAGTGGGAGAAGAATGGCTATTATTATTTCACGCGGGAGATTAAAAAATTTGTGGACCAATATGGCAAGGGCCTTTCCTTTGCGAATACCGCGGTACGTCGGAGCGTGTGGGAAGCGGTGCATATTGATGCTCAGGCCACGGGCGAAGATTTTCAGTTTCAGCAAAAACTCCACGCCGGGGGCTACACCATATTCTTCAGCGATGACGCGCCCGCGTTGCATCATCACAATTACACACTCAAGGGCGTGTATCGTCGGTGTCGTAACGAGGGCCTGGCCCTGCGCGAGATGGGCTGTCCCTATAATGAACTGGAATGTTTGTGCGACCTTTTTCGCCTGGATAAAAACATCCAGTGGTTGCGCGAAGTGAAACGGGGTAGCCTGCGCAATAGTGCGGCGTGGTTGTACCCGTGGTTGCGCCCTATCGCGGTGTACCATGGCAGTCGTTTCGCGCGTGAGATGGTGTGGTACTGATGCCGGAACGCCAGAACATACAACGCTTTTACGAGACGAACCCCCACATGGTGAGTTCGCCTTTTGGCGGGGTGGAAGATTTTAATGTAGTCCTGTTGAACGATGTGCTGGCGAAACTGGGCCTGTCCTTTGAAGGGAAAACCGTGCTGGATGTGGGTTGTGGTCGTGGATTTCTGGGTGATGTGGTGACGGCCCAAGGCGGTACGTACACGGGTATGGACTTCGTCACCAGTCGTACGGGCTTTCGCCTGGCGCAAGGCGATGCTGCGGCCCTGCCTTTTCCGGACAACCACTTCGACCTCTTGTGTTGTATCGATGCGTCGGAGCATTTTCCGGAGCCCGAAAAGGTGGCTGCCGAATTTTTTCGTGTGCTCAAACCGGGCGGTGCTTTTTTTCTGTCGGCCCCCAACTATGGCAATGTAGCGGGGCTGGTGAAACACTGGTGCGAGCGTTTCGGGTCTTATGAAAAAGATACCTGGGCACCCTTCGGTCGTTGGGAGGCCCAGGAGCTGGAGCAGCCCCTCACGCCGGGCTTTGTGCGGCGGGTCTATGGTGATGCCGGGTTCCGCAGCATCACCGCAGTGGGGCATCCCGACGAGGTGGAGCTGGGGCTCTTCCCGTGGATTGCGCACCCGAAGTTTCCCGAGCGTTTGTTGTACCGTATGCAGAAACTTTTTCGTACTGCGGGGCCGGGCGTGGTGAGGGTGTGGCCGGGAGCGAGTTTGCATTTGTTCTGGCGCATGGAAAAGTAGCGTGGTTTACCTTAACGCAGAGGGGGGATATGTGTAGGTCGTTGGCTGAGTGTTTATTCATGATTCCAAATGTGCCATCATCACCAAAAGAGAGATTGCCGCGTCGGCTTCGCCTCCTCGCAATGACGTATATAATCGCGTCATTGCGAGGAATGAGCAAAGCGAATAACGCGGCAATCTCTCTTTTGGTGATGATGGAGTGACGTGAGGAATGGCCCACCACTAAGCGGATGATGGTCTTGTCGCTGGTCCCGACTTGGGTTAAGCATGGCGACGGGGAGACCCCTGCCTCCGCAGGGGTGACAAGTGGAAGGTGACGGGCGGGGCCAGAGTCATCGTTACAGAAATGAGTTAGGGTTATTTATGCGGAAGCCGAAGCTCGGCTTGCAATAGTCCGTCTGCACGTGAATGACAATGGGGGCGTAAGGGTGACAGAAAGTTAGCGTGATTGCTGCTTCGTTACCAATTGCAGGGCGAGCTTCGGCCTTGTGGTTTATATTGGTTCGTGTGTTACAGTTTGTCTTGACAGGAATACACCATGCTTGAACGATTTATATACAGACTGCTACCTCTTATTCAAAAACTAAAACTCCGCTACGGCGCACAGGAAACCGTGATTGCCACGTTGCGCGGGATGGGGGTGCGTATCGGGGAGCGGTGCCGCATTTATACTTCTGACTTCGGACCGGAGCCGTGGTTGATTAGAATCGGTGACCATGTATGTATCTCCAATGATGTGACTTTTGTGAACCATGGGTTGAACTGGCCGTTTCAGGACAAGCATGATTCGCTCACGGGTTTTGGCACCATCGAGATAAAGGACAACTGCCAGATTGGGGTGCGGGCTACAATCCTGCCTCATGTGACGATTGGTCCCAACAGCATCGTGGGGGCCTGTGCGGTGGTGACGAAGGATGTGCCACCCAACACGGTGGTGGCCGGGCATCCTGCGAAGGTAATTTGCACAATGGACGAGTATGAACAGAAGTGCCTGGACAAACACATCGATATTCCGCTGGACCGTGATGGGGCGCGCAAGGTCCTGGAAAAACATTTCTGGGGTGAAGACGGGTGAGGCTGGCGCTGCTGAAGGGGAACCGTTTTAATCCGTGGCACCTCACGGCCTTTGCGCAGATGGATGGAGTCGACGTGACGGCCTTTCGTGCGGAGTCGGAGATTCAACAGTATTTCCAGGAGCGGGGTGCAGACAAACTTCCCTTTCCGGTGGAGCCTATTTACTTCGATTATCAGGCGGGGCCGTGGCTGAAGCGGAAGGTGAATCAGTTCACCATGAATCGTCTTCATCGCTCGCCACGAATTCTTCCGTTTCATGAACGGCTGAAAGACTTTGATTGCATCCTCAGTTGGGAACTTTTCACGGACTGGTCGGCGGAAGCGGTGAAGGCGAAGGAACGTTATGGGATTCCGTTGGCCATCATGGTGTGGGACAACATTCCCTTTAACAACGAAGACACCCCGGAGCGCAAGGCCATTAAGCAGCGGGTGCGCGACGCTGCCGATGTTTTTATTGTGCATAGTGACGTGTCGCGCGACATGCTACTGGAAGAGGGTGTGGACGATGCGCGCATACAGAAGGTCTGGCCGGGGGTGGATGTGGAACGTTTCTCAGCGGGTGACGGTGTGCGCGAGAAATACTGTCTGGCGAAAGATGATTTCGTGTTGCTCTTTGTGGGCTGGTTGCTGCCGCGCAAGGGCATCGACTATCTCCTGGAAGCCATGCGCCTCCTCCTGAATGATGACGACATACCAACGGATAAACTGCAGTTACTCATCGTGGGTTCCGGGCCGGGACGTGACCGCGTGAATGCCATTGTGGACGTGCTGGCCCTACAGAACCATTGCACCTTTGCCGGGTCGGTGCCCTATGAGGCTATGCCTGCGGTTTACAACAGCGCGGACTGTTTTGTTCTGCCCAGTATCGATACGCCCACCTGGAAAGAGCAGTTCGGGATGTCTCTTATTGAAGCCATGGCCTGTGGTCTGCCTTGTGTGGGTACGCAGTCGGGTGCCATCCCGGAAATCGCGGGGCCGGGTGCTATGCTCTGTCCGCCAGAAGATGGCGAAGCGTTAGCGGCAGCGCTGAAGCCCTTACTGCATGATGCAGCGCACTGCGTGAAGGCCGGGTTGCATAATCGGCACGTGGCTGAAGAACGCTACGCGCTGAAAGACCACGGTGCTGCGATGAGCACGTTACTTCTTTCACTCTCTTAGCGCCAGGATTTCGGTCTATGGGACCAAGGGAGTGGCGCCTCTATAGTCCTCTGTTTTGCCGAAAAGCGGTTATTGCCTGTCCAGTTCCTGGACCTCTTCTTCAAAGTATTGATGAAAGCCCCGGGGCAGATCGTGGTAATCGATCCCTTCGATTTCTGGCGAGACATCTTTCGAGTTATAGGTGTCCCAGAACAAAACCTGTTGTCCTGCCAGGGCGCCCGACTGTGCATGGGCCAGCAGACCACTCAGGGCTTTGCCGGTATACGTCCCTTCCAGGGGGACGCCTTCTTTTTCTTTTATGGCTTTTACTGCAGCACACCCCGCTTCGGTGTAAAGTGCATAGTCTTCACCCAGAAAATCATAGGGCAATGAAAAGCGATCTTGAGGAAAAGGGATGTCCGGGATAGTCGGATCGCATACACGCATCAGATCCAGACATTGCTGATAGAGCTTGTGGCCCTTCTTCATCTCTGTATAGGGTGCAGTCGTCACTGCAACGCCCACCACCCGCGTCTTCATCCCCGCCAGCGCGAAGCCCAGCAACAAGCCGATGCAGGTGCCCATGGTGCCCGATGCTACATAGACCACATCCGGTTCCGGCATCTCGCCTGCTTCCACCTGTGCCTTGAGTTCCAGCGCAGCGTTCACGTAGCCCACCACGCCCAGCGGTGCGGAGCCACCGGGTGGAATGACCATGGGGAAGCATCCCTGTTTCATGAATTCCCGCCGGAAGGCATTGGCGGTGCACAGGGTGGCTTTGCCTTTGCTCACACAATGGTGCAGTTCCGCACCTGCCACATGACCCCGCAAGAGGTTCCGTCGGACCGAATGGGCATTGTGCTGGGGCACGAGGATAGAGATACAGTGCAGGTCATGCGCCTGCGTGTAAATCGCCGTCGCCAAAGCATGATTCGAGCCCGCTGCTCCAAAGGTCAGCACGGTCTTGATTCCCTCCGCCTTCGCCTTGCCCAGCAAGAAGTCCAGCTTGCGCACCTTGTTCCCGCCATAGGCCTCCCCGGTGAAGTCGTCCCGCTTGATATACAGGCCCTCCACGTCCAGGTCTGCACCCAGTTCGGTCATAGGGGCTATGGGCGTGGGCAGGGTTGCCAGATTCAGGATAGGCAGGCCCGATTCCAGGGCGGGCCAATGTTCAAAAAGTGGGAGCATGGGTTGGACTTTCCTTTCACAAGGTCTACACAGTAAGATAATGCACAATACGACACTATAAAGTGAAGCAGGATAAAAACGCCCATGGATGCAATCGAATTTCCAGAAGAAGGCATGGACCACGAAACGGTCCTCGATGCCATGCGCACCCTTCGGGATGACGACATTAAATGGCACGACAACCGCGCCTTCAGCCTCGTCTTTCACAAGTCCGACGAACACGGTAAGTTTCTCAAAGAAGCCCACAATATGTTTTCTGAGGGCAATGGGCTGAATCCTATGGCCTTCGCCAGCCTCCGCACCTTCGAGCATGAAGTCATTCGTATGACCGCCGACCTGTTAAATGGTGACGACCAGACGGTAGGGGCCATGACCTCGGGTGGTACAGAGTCCATCATGCTCGCGGTGAAGACCTATCGTGACCGCGCGCGCAAGGTCATGCCGTGGATTAAGAAGCCCGAGATCATCATTCCCGATTCTGCCCACGTTGCCTTTAACAAGGCCGGTAAATATTTTGACGTTCAAATGATTCCCGCGCCCCTCAACAAAGATTTTCGCGTTGATGTTGGTGCAGTGAAGCGACTCATCACACCCAACACCATCGCGCTGGTGGGGAGTGCCCCGGACTGTCCCAGTGGTGTCATTGACCCCATCCAGGACCTGGCAATCCTCGCGGAGAAGCACGGTATCGGCCTTCATGTAGACTGCTGTATCGGCGGCTTTCTCCTGCCCTTCCTCGAAGAACTGGGCTATGCCATTCCGCCTTTCGATTTTCGTATCCCCGGTGTGACCTCTATTTCCGCCGACCTCCATAAATACGGCTACGCCGCCAAGGGGGCTTCCACCATTCTTTATCGCAGCATGGACTACATGCGGTATCAGTTTTTCGTCTGTGTGGACTGGCCCGGAGGCGTATACGCCTCCCCCAGTATGCCCGGCACCCGTCCCGGCGGCACCATCGCTGCGGCCTGGGCCACGCTCAAGACCATGGGTCGTAGTGGCTACCTGGAAAATGCATGTGTCGTCATGGACACTACCCGTCGTTTCACAGAAGGCATCAACGCTATCCCCGGCCTCAAGGTATTGGGCAATCCGCCCGCCAGCGTTTTCGCCTATACCACCACCGATACCAGCCTGAACTGCTACGTGGTTGCTGATTACATGGCCGAGCGGGGCTGGCACATTGACCGCCAACAGAAACCCGCGTCTATCCATCTCATGATTAACCCCGGACATGCTACAATAGTGGATGCCTATCTGGAAGATTTGACAGCGGCAGTGACCTTTAACCGGGAGAATCCCGACGCTGCGGTGTCTGGTAGTGCCCCGGCCTATGGCCTCATTGCCAATGCGCCTGCGCGGAGTCTGGTGGCGAGTAACGTCCTCAAGATGATGGAAGACCTGTACAGCGCCAAAGGAACCCTGCCCCAATTGAGCGGGGACGCGGGGCCTGCTGTTCCCGGGTTTATCATCAAGCTGATGAAGCTGAAAAGCCGAATGGACCGCTTCCTGAAACGCTAGCCCATAGCGATGGGCAATCGAATACTTAACGCAGAGACGCAAAGAACGCAGAGAATAAATATTGGGCACCATGCATGAAAACGAGATTTCTGAGCAGATTATAGGTGCTGCTATTGAAGTGCACAAAACATTAGGTCCGGGATTGCTGGAAGATATTTATGAGCGTGCATTGTGCCATGAATTACATCTTAGAAAGTTAAATTTAGAAAGACAAAAGTCCGTACAAATAGACTATAAAGGTG
>CALAXS010000495.1 GCA_937895305.1 uncultured bacterium | reverse complement strand
CGTTTTGACCGCACTCCTCCTCGGGTTCTGCCTGCAAAGCAGCTATGCAGTCTGTAATACCCCCCTTGATCCCCCAGAAACCATTACGCTCACCCTCGGGCAGACCTTCACCAACCCGGGCGACACCTTCGAAATCCCCATTTTTCTCAACAGTGAAAATGCCGAACCCTCCACAATTGATATCTGGATTAAATACGACCCCAACAAAGTCGAGCCATTCGGCGAGTTTTACGAATTTATTATCGAAACATCGCCCGGCGTACCCGCGGTGGATGACGATGGAAACACCCTCACGACCCGAAGCATAGCCCGTCCCGAGGCTGCGCTCGACGGACTCGGTAAAATCGTAGATACCGAGGTTCACGATACGGAAGGGGTGATCATTATCATTATATTTGGCAATACCAACGCCATCCCGGATGGTCAAATCCTGACCCTGCCCTTCCGAACCCTTCCCGGCGCACTGGCCAACGACACCATTCCTATCGATGGGGTCGCTTCAGACGAATCTGTTCAGATCTTTGTAGAGAGTGGAGGGCAAAACGTTTCCGGTCAATCCTCCGCAGCGGTGACCCTTCTCGCAGGTTCAAAATGCTTCGATGTGGCCTGTACCGATGGTGAAGTGCAGATGGCCTGTACCCCGGTCGCAGAGACCCCCACCAACGTCAACGCAAGTCAGGGCAATGCCGATAAAGTTGCCCTTACCTGGAATCCTATCCCGACCGCGCTCGCGCAATACCGCGTATACCGCAGCGAAACCAATAACATTAACAACGCCATTCCCATCGGCAGCGGCTGGACTACAGACACCTTCTTCGATGATATTACCGCTTCTGTTCCTGTGGAACTCACCGCTGCGGGTTGTACCCCGCAAATCGCCGAAGTGCACTACTGGTACTGGGTTGTGGCACGTACGCCCGCAGGGTGTGAAGGTAATTTCAGCAGCCCGTCCGCAGAAGGCTGGCGTGGTGAAGCAGCCAAAAAGTTCAATGCCCGGGAAGCAGGCACCAGCACACTGCACTTCATACTCGTACCCCTGCTCATGTTCCTCGCATCCCTGTTCTGGAAGCGGGGAACACACGTGCGCATCAGAATACAATCCGAATAGCCCATTGCGCTATACTCATTTTTCCAAGTGTTCCCTAACGCCATTTTGCAACAGATTACAATCAGCGTAAGGATACGGTTCTTTCATGTACCCCACCTTGCTTTCTTTGGGCAAAGACCTTCAATTTCACGCGTATACCGTTATGATTGCACTCGCTTTTCTGGTAGGTGTGCTCATGGCCTGCCGCGAAAATGAAAAGCTGGCCAAACCCTATCCCATCACGCCCATCGGCGGCATCTGGGTTTTCTTCTTTGCTGTTATCGGCGCAAAAGCCTACTACATCCTTCAATATAAATCTCCGTCTCAACTCTACGAAGTCATGTATTTCTGGGGGGGGGGCCTCGTTTTTTTCGGGGGACTCATCGGCGGCCTACTGGGGGCGCTACTGTACCTGCGCTTTGCCCGGGTCAACCCCCTCAATCTCGTTGATGTCGTTATTCCCTTCCTGCCCCTCGCCCATGCTATCGCACGTATTGGCTGCTTCCTGAATGGCTGCTGTTACGGTTCCCCCAGCGACGCACCCTGGGCTGTCGCCTTTCCCAAGGATTCCGCAGCGTACGTCAAACATCTCCAGGGGGGCCTCGTCCCGTCCACCGCGACCCACTCGCTTCATGTGCACCCCACCCAGCTCTATGCTTCCCTGGGTTTGCTGTGTATTTTCTTTATCATGCGATACGCCTACAAGCGCCCCCACAGATTGGGCACCGTGGCCCTCCTTTATCCTATCCTCTATGGTGCATTGCGCTTTAGCACCGAATTCTTTCGTGGTGACAGTGCACGTTCTTTGCTCAGCCTGACCGTTTCCCAGGTATTTGCCCTCACACTTTGCCTTGGGGGTATACTCCTTTATGCCATGTTAGCTATCCTGCACCGGAACAAATCTGAGCAAACTGAGCAAACTGCAACGCAGAATGCTGAAAATGAGGGTGACCCGGCGTCCTGAGCACCCCATAAGCATAGGGCCTATCACCTTATCCTGCCTGTGTTGTAACACTTCTTCGCGTGAGCGTTAACCTGATCAGACAATGGAAATAAGTGTTGACAGGAAATGGGCCTTTCCCTATAATGCCTAGCTGAGACTGGAGACGTGTGTCAAGCAACAGATAAACCCAATCAACCTGTTGCAAGTGAACGCTTTACGCAGCTTTCAATCCAGTCGGCACACGGGAAAAAGCATACAGATTCCGTGCGTTGGGCACTGCATGATTAAACGACTGAGGAGATTTGAGAATGGGGAAGAGCAAGAAGTTTGTACTGGCATCCGTAATTAGTTCGGTGCTGGTGCTCGCATTCATGATCGGCTTGGCGCCAAATCATGATGCACCCAAAGCAGGTGCCGCAACAAACGGTCGTATAAATATGGTCGACCTCCTGACCGCAGCCGGATTCAGTAATGGCGATGAAAAGATTGTTGGCGTAACCATAGATTCTTCCCTGCATGGCTATACCCTCAAGGTCTCCATGGAAAATCCCCCTGCCGCACTTCCCATTCCTGTGACGGCAACATCCGGAAACGATGAAGTTTACTATGGCGCCCAGACCGAAGGTCCCAACTTTTTCGGAACCAACACCTGGTCGGGTCCGGTAATGTCCGGTCCATTTGTCTCTCCCTTTGATGGCAGCATTGATGTAGCAAGTTTTCTCACGGGTAGTGTGAGCACTACATCACTTGCCCTATACGCCTTTGGCGTCAATACAAGCAAAGCACTATTCATTTATGACGATGTGAACGACCCTATGGACCGTGTACAGCTTGCACTTTCCGAAGTGGAAACGGGAATCATAACGGATAGTGATGCCAACGGGTATCCATTGAATCCCTTCACTTTTGTTGGACCCAACGAAATATGGGCAACTACGGTGACAACAAACGGTGAAGAGCGCACAGTATTTATCACCAATCTTGATGTGCCCACCAAAGGCACACCGGATCCTTCGGTTTCCGTCAATCCCACACCCGACATCAGTATTCTGGCACCCACCCTCGCGGACCTGGTCAGTAATGGTATGGTCGCACCGGGTGAATCGGCACTGTTAGTGGTTGAAGTGGTCAGCGACCTCGCCGGACTCCTCGATCTTGCAGATGGGGATTCCTCTGGCGGTGCATTGGATGCATGGGGTGCAAGTACTGCCGGCCTCCAACCGGGTAATCTGCTTGAATTTGCACAATATATTGAAATCAGCCTTATCCATACCCAAAGCGGCGGAACGGTCTGGGACGAGATCGATACCCTGACAGGACCCCTTCATATCGACTTGACCATTTCCAATCTCGCCACACCGGATGGTGCACTCGAACTGCACTCCTTACCCACGCTGCTGATTGATGGTGCGCCATTCACCAAGGGTGGTACTGTGGGCGGCTTTTTCGATCTTAATCTAACCAATGTTCCCGGCCCACAGGTTTGGAGCGAAGTTCCCAACGTAACAGTTGTGAACAATGAATTAAGTGTTTCCCTCACATCCCTGTCAGTCTTTGCACCACTCGATGTCGCCGGGGTGCGGGTGGATTCCATTTCGCCCGATTCCACACCCTTCGGGCCGAGTATTGGTGCCACCATTACAGGTCTCTTCGGTAATATAGTCGGCATGACCGCGATTGAAGCGGCTGCAACATACGGCGTTTATCTGAATGGTGTTGAGTTAACCTTCAACGATATTCTCAAAGGTGGTCATGCCATAGCCCCTCGTGCCAGCCTCGTCACACCGACGAATATGGCGGTTCAGATCCCGGCCAGCTTGCCCGTGGGACTCTACGACGTGACGGTGAGCAGCCGGGTCAATCTGACCAAGACCGACACCCTGGTAGACGGTTTCGAGGTCTTAGGTAATTTCACCCTGACCTATGATGTCGGCGGTACAGGATTCGGTAACGTTGATTCCACTGAGCTTTCAAAAGGTCTTTATCCGGTCGATGTCGGCCCCCTTGTGCTCGGCACAGAAGTTGAGCTGGTGGCCACACCCAACCTGGGTAGTGCCTTTGTCGGCTGGACAGGTGAAACGGCCAATCTCTCAAGTACTTCCAATCCAACGACAATATGGACAGCTCTGGCCAGCGACAGTGTCGTGGCCACGTTCAACCTGCTTTATAACTGTTACTCCATTTATGTGGACTCCGATGGTAACGGTGTTGCAGCTATCACGGGTGCCAGTAGTGGTGAATGCGCAATTGACAGTTACCCCGAAGGTACAGTGGTTAGCATTGAAGCGGTCCCCAGTGCAGGCTACATATTCAGTCACTGGGAAGGTGGTGTGGATGGGCCCAATGATGCTGTAACGACCATTACCCTGGACGAGAACGAAAATGTAAGAGCCTTCTTTACGCCAGCAGGCAGCCCGGTACTCCTAAGTGTTACACCCGACTCAGCCTGGATCTTTGGTGGCCTTATTGCCCGCGCAACGGGTATCAACCTCACTGTGGGTACCGACGTAATCGTGGGGGGGCTGCTTGTTCCCGGCTTTAATCACGATCCAGGGGGTACCTACGTTGATTTTGAAGTTCCGCGGACCTTAAATGGTGCAAATACCGCCATTGTTCTAGCAGATGTGGCCGTTATCAACACCATTGGTATGACAACCATTCCTAACGGCTTTACCTATAAGCGCCACCAGGTTAACGGAAGCGTGAACGAGTCCGCAGCGATAATTGACACTGCAGGTGGAACAGTACAAGTGACGCTGGGTTCGCCCCATGCTGACTTTGCACAAATTGAAATCCCACCCATGTCCCTCGCCAAGGGTGAGGCTCCTGTGTACGTCATCGCACGTAACGCACAACCTGATCCTGCCAAAGGATCGCCAACCTCTGATCTGGGTACCGATGCAATCAATGAGGGCACGGTTATTCCGGGTGCCTATGATTTCTCGATACACTTTTACATGGATACCGGTGCCAAGGGCACCAGCCCTGCAGTGGGCAGTGCTACGTTCACCGACATGACCAATGTCCTGATTGATAACAACTTCGTTGAGCGGCCCATTGATGCGCTTGGTGACCCACAGGCATCCACCCCCATGTTACTTACCGCTCCGTTGACAGACTCCAGTCTTAACAACGGCGATATTCGTAATAGTGTGACCATTTGGAGTACATCGGTAGACTACGACTATGTAGCCGAATCGGTGATAAGCTCTAAAGGCAGTGGCCCCCTCGTTCAGTATAACTCGGAAGTGTATAACAACGAAGTGGATCCGGCCATAAGTGCGGGCAGTTCCAATGGCGCATCACCGGACCTCCTGGACCAGGCACGGCTCCATGTGCTCAACGGCTTTAGTCTGCGACAGAATGCAATCCTGCCAACAGACGATGCTACCGGTATCCGCCTCACCGAAGTTTCAGGTACAGGCGAAGGCCCCACTTCGGGGGGCACGCAATTGACCCTCATTTCACCTATAGGTGATTTGGCCAATATTGACCGCATCGAAGTGGTCGAAACCGGTACGTCCAAATCGCTGGAAAGCTTCCCCTTGGATACCAAGGGCGGTGGACCGCAGCTTGTGCTGGTTACCCTTCCCGGAACAGACGAATACGTCCTTGATGTTGTTACGCCGCCCTTCGGCACGGCAGGTATCGTGGACTTCGTGATTTATGGCAAGGGTAACCCGGGCATACCCCTGGTGACACTCGAAGGTGCCTTTGAATACACCAAAACGGGCAATTCAAATTACCTGCTTACCTGTCTGGGTTTTCTAATGGCACTCCTGGGCATCTCTCTGGGTGAAGGGGGAAGCCCATGCTTCATCGCCACTGCGGCGTATGGAACACCCCTCGCTGGCGAGATTGATGTGCTGCGTGAAGTGCGTGACACCTACCTGCTGGACAATGCCCTGGGCTCAGCATTCGTGGATTCCTATTACCATGTGAGTCCCTACATCGCTGATGCAGTCGCTTCCAGTCCTGTGCTTGCGGCAGTGGTCCGTGGCATACTTGTTCCTGTGATATTCATCGGGAAAATGGCCCTGCATACCCCCGCGCTCACCGGCTTTATTGTACTCGCCCTCAGCATACTCTACATGCGCCGTCGCAAGGTACGTGCACAAAGCTAGGCATACAAAAATAGATAGTCATACGACGGGCAGCCCATGCGGTTGCCCGTCTTTTTATATACGTTGCCTTATAGCAAGAAGTTATTGATACCACACAAACCCGTACTGTAAGCTGATTGGGTAAAATTGCTTACATTTACGCTAAACGGGCCATACGCGAATGTCACGTGATACAAAACAAATTAAAAGTGTTCTGATTGTTGACGATATACAATCGGACCGAATGTTTTTGGAGCGCATTCTCCAAAACGAAAACTTCACCGTCTATACTGCTGGCGAGGGTGCTACGTGTCTTGATATAGCCAAAGAAAAAAGGCCCGGCCTGATCTTGCTCGACATCAACATGAGTCCCATGGATGGCTATACACTTTGCACCCACATCAAGGAAGACCCACAGCTTTCGAGCATCCCCGTCATCTTCATAAGTTCCAATTCAGAAACCTTTGACAAAGTACGTGGCTTTGAATGCGGTGGCGTGGACTACATCACAAAACCCCTGCAAAGTGAAGACGTCATAGCGCGTGCAACCGTCCATATCCAGATTCATCACCTTCAGACTCAGCTTCAGAAAAGCATCGAACAACTCGAGCTTGCCTTGAGCGAAGTGAAGCAACTCAAGGGGCTATTGCCTATTTGCGCCGGCTGCAAAAACATTCGCGACGATAAAGGGTACTGGAACAGCATCGAGTCCTATATAATGAAACACTCCGAGGCCGAATTCAGTCATGCACTTTGCCCCGGTTGTATGAAATCACTGTACCCCCAACTGGAAATCCCCAGTTCAAAAAAAACTGAGCGTACGGACTAAACCATGCTGCACTATATTTTGCGCAGACTATTCACCCTCATCCCCGTCCTCTGGGCCATCATCACGATTACCTTCTTCCTCGTGCGCCTCGCGCCGGGTGGCCCCTTTGACAACGAACGCCAGGTTTCCGCCCAAACCATGAAGCAGCTCGAAGCGGCCTACAACCTCGATGCGCCCCTGTATCAACAATACCTTGATTACCTGTCCGGCGTTGTGCACGGTGACTTCGGCCCCTCCTTTAAAAAGCCCAGTCGTTCCGTTGTCGAATGGATTCAGCTGCGCTTTCCCGTCTCCATTGAACTCGGCTTCTATGCACTTCTCGTGGCACTCACCATTGGTCTCAGCGCAGGACTCCTCGCCGCACTTCGGCCCAACTCCATGACAGACTACGGCCCCATGTCCCTCGCCATGATCGGGATCTGTATCCCCAACTTTGTCCTCGGCCCATTGCTTGTTCTCGTCTTTGCACTCTGGCTCGACTGGCTTCCTGTTGCAGGTTGGCGCCAGCCCGACGAAAAAATTCTGCCCGCCATTACCCTCGGTGCCGCCTACGCTGCTTACATCGCAAGACTCACTCGTGGTGGTATGCTCGAGATTCTCGCCCAGGATTTTATTCGTACCGCACGTGCCAAAGGCTTGGGCGAAGGAGCAGTTATCCTCAAACACGGGTTGCGTGGGGGTATCCAGCCCGTCATCTCCTTCCTCGGCCCGGCCGCCGCTGGCCTACTTACGGGCTCCTTCGTTGTCGAACATATCTTCCAGGTTCCCGGTTTGGGTCGTGAATTCATAGAAGCCGCTTTCAATCGCGACTACACCATGATCATCGGATCTGTACTCGTCTATGCGACGGTGGTCATGATGCTTAACCTCCTCGCCGACCTCATTCACGCCTGGCTCGATCCACGCATTCGAACCGCGTAAAATAGTCCTATGAGCACAACCCCCGCCAAGACCCTCCTGATTTACGAAATCTACGCCAGCGTCCAGGGCGAATCCACCTGGGCAGGACTGCCCTGCGTATTCATCCGTCTGGCCCGCTGCAACCTGCGGTGCACCTGGTGTGATACCGAATACGCCTTCAAGGGGGGCGAAAAAATGACTCTCGACCAAATCATGGACCAGGTCAAAACCTACGGCATTCCCCTCGTTGAACTCACAGGTGGCGAACCCCTCGCACAACCCACCTGTATCGATCTCGCTCAATGCCTCGTTGATGCCCAGTACGAAGTTCTCATCGAAACCAGCGGTTCCCTGCCCATCGACACCCTACCCCCTGCGGTCGCCCGTATCATGGATCTTAAATGCCCTGATTCCGGAATGTGCCATCGCAATCTTCTCGAAAACATTGACCACCTCCAGCCCCACCGCGACGAAGTGAAGTTCGTACTTGCCAGCCGCAAAGACTACGAATGGTGTCGCGACACTATAGAGGCGTATAATCTGGACCAGCGTTGCAAGACCGTGCTACTGTCGCCTGTCTTCGGCGCGGTAGAAGCGAAAGACATTGTAGACTGGATTCTGGAAGATGACCTGCCTGTCCGCTTTCAGCTCCAGATGCATAAATTTATATGGCCCCCCGATCAACAAGGTGTGTAGTCTTGCGGGGGTTGATGACAAAAAACGAATAAATGAACCGGGGACCTTGGAACCGTGATAGCCCATCTCGTAAAATGTATGTATGCCGAAGCCGCTCACCATAACCCCCACGGGGACGAAGGCGCGCAACGTGTCCACGGACACTCCTATAAAATTGAAGTCCTGGCCAGCGGGACCCCCGGGGAAATCGGCTGGGTCGAAGACTACGCCGTTCTCGGCACCCTCCTCAAGCCCATCTATGACCAGCTTGACCACGCCTACCTCAACGAAGTGCCCGGTCTCGAAAACGATACTACTATACATGCCATTGAACGCTGGATCATGGAGCGCATAGATCCCAGGCCCGAATGGTTCGATGGTATCCGTGTTACTATCGTTGGCGATTGCCGTCTCAAGTTGATTCCTCTACCCGAAGATAACTTCGAGCACCTCCCCGACCGTCTCCGCTTTACCTTCGAAGCCGCCCAATCCCTGCCCCAGCTCGAAGACGGTCACCACTGCAAATGTCTCCACGGTCATTCCTATCGCGTTGAAGTGGGCGTGCAGGAAATGGACCAACTCAAGTTTCACCTTCCCGCCATCTACGATGCCCTGGACCATCGCTACCTCAACGAAGTTCCCGGCCTCGAAATCTCTACCTGCGAAAAGATTTCGGAATGGATTTGGAATCGTCTAGTAGCGCAAGACCTGAAACCCACCATTGTCGTTATCCAGGAAACCCCCACCGCGCGCTGTCTCTATTACGGTGAATAATCAGTGTGGGGGAGAGGCACTCTGGCTTGATTCCATCGTCTGAGCAGTCGCATTGCTCGTTCCCAAGCAGAGCTTGGGAACGCATACACCGGAGCTCTGCTCCGGAAAACGAGCGCATTCAACCGGGATTGCTACGACCTCATTCCTGACTTGGGTTAGGTATGTTTACGCGGAGATTCCCGCCTCCGCGGGAATGACAAGGATGTAATAAAGAACGATTATCATTTTTCCTAAAACTCACTATTCCTCCAACGTCTCCAACACGCGGTTATGCAACACCACCACCAATTTTTCATCCACACCCATAGGCGCACTTACCAGCACCCGCACGCCTTCATGGTGCGCTTCTGCTTCCGCTGCCAGTCGCGGTATATCCTCTTTGCTATGCCGCCCCGGCGATAACAAGAAGAGACTCAACACCACCGTCTTCGCACCCGCCTCGATGCATTGGGCGATTGCCTGTTCGATACTGGGCCCTGCCAATTCCATGTGGGCATAGCAAACATTACTGACACCTGTTTCCGCTGCATACAGTTTCGCGACCCGTTTCAACATGGCATTCGCTTCAGCACGACGCGACCCATGGTCCACGATAACGATTCCTGTATCACTACCAAGCTTGTGCATAAAAAACTCCAGACTCATCCCTGGATGTGTGTGTCTTTACCCGCCCACTCACGATCGCGGAGGACAAATTTCTGTATTTTCCCCGTAGATGTTTTGGGTAACGCTTCAAAAACTATGGACGATGGGCACTTATAATGTGCGATATTATCTCGACAGAATTCTGTAAGTTCCGCTTCACTTGTTGTTGCGCCTTCTTTTAACGTAACGAACGCCTTGGGCGATTCACCCCACTTGTCATGGGGAATGCCAACAACAGCACATTCCAACACCGCAGTATGACGGTACAATACCTGTTCCACCTCGATGGAAGATATGTTCTCACCCCCGGAAATAATGACATCCTTGGAGCGGTCCCGTAATTCGATATAGCCATCCGGATGCCACACCGCTACATCACCCGAATGAAAATAGCCCCCGCGAAAAGCCGTAGCCGTAGCCTCCGGGTCATTGTAATACCCCTTCATGACCATGTTGCCCGTCATGACTACTTCGCCCAGACTTTCGCCATCGCGCGGTACGTCATTCATGGCCTCATCCACCACACGCACTTCTTCAGTGACGATGTAGGCAACACCCTGACGCGCCAAAAGGCGACTTTGCTCTTCATCACTTTTATCGCGCCAATGCTGTTGTGGCACGCATACCGTCAATGGCCCATAGGTTTCGGTCAAACCATAGACATGAATGATCTCCGCGCCCATGGCACGTATCTGCCCGATGAGCGTGGGGGAGGGCGGTGCCCCGGCCGTCGTGATGGTCAGTGGGGACTGGAGCTGCCCGGGACAGTGTTCATCATTGAGCAGCGAGATAAGCACCACGGGCGCACCATTGAAGTGGCTCACGCCTTCCGATTCGACGAGCGACCACACTGATGCCGGGTCAAACTTGCGCAGACACACATGGGTCGCGCCCATGGCCGTAACACCCCAGGTAAAACACCACCCGTTACAATGGAACATGGGCAAGGTCCAGAGGTACACACTTTCCGGGGTCATGTGTGTTTCCAGCAACTCGCCCAGTGAATTCAGGTACGCACCACGATGGGAAAACACAACCCCCTTGGGACGACCTGTGGTCCCGGAAGTGTAATTGATGGTGATGGATTCATCTTCATCCTCTACGGCCCAGGCGACCGCATCTGGACTACCCGTTTGCAGAAAGGATTCATAGTCTGTGCCCGACAGTGAATCAAAACCATCCACATCCACGATGTTGATACAATGCTGAACTTGCGCAAGCTTATCCCGCACGGGCTGAATCAGCGCAGAAAACTCCGTATCACAAAAAAGAAAACGCGCCCCTGAATGATTCAGGATGTACTCGATTTCACCAGAGGACAGCCGGGTATTGATGGGCACCAAAATTCCCCCGGCCAACAGGACCCCGAAATGGGCCTCCAGCATGGGGGGTATATTGGGACACAGGAAGGCAACCCGGTCCCCCTTCTTTAGTCCCTGCGCACGCAAGGCCGAAGCCAGCCGATTCACACGCGCCCCGAATTCCCTATAGGTATACTGCTGTTCCCCATACCGTATGGCTACCTTGTCGGCATAAACCATGGATGCCCGCTGAATAAAACAGAGCGGCGAAAGAATACTCTTATATACCATAGCGTGTGTGTCCATCTATGAATCCTTCTTCGGTAACGCAATACGACAACATAATCCGGTCAATTTTGACCCAACGCCCATTGACAGTGCAAATGGATGCGCTGAATCATTAAAATAGACTAAGAATGGGGAACCTTTTAGGCGTTAACAGGGTCATATAAGTGCATTTGTCAGACAAGGATTGAAAATTCGGGGAGAATACGATGCGGATGACCAAGCGATACACCATGCTGGGGTTGGTACTGGGCTTGAGCCTATGTGTGGGGACCTGGGCGGACAGCCAGAACAGTACCTGGAACGTCCTCGATTTTGGCGCCAACGGCGACAGCACTACCGACAACACGGCGGCCTTTCAGGCCGCTATGGATGCAGCAAGTGAAGGACGAGGCGGCCTTGTCACTATCCCCACCGGACGCTACCGCTTCGATGGTGTCCTCACCATCCCCGACAACGTGACCCTCCAGGGCATCTATAGCTACTCTCCCGCCAGCGCAGGTATTCGCGATAACCGTCCCGACCAACGTCCGGAATATGGTACCGTTCTCGAACCCTACGCAGGTGCTGGCGAAAAAGACGGTACCCCTTTCATTACCATCATGGGTAACGCCACGCTACAAGGTCTTACTATCCACTACCCTGCGCAAGATCCAAACGCCGATGCGCCCACACCCTATCCCTTCACCGTGGCCATGCGTGGCAACAACCCCGCCATCTTGGACGTGCAACTCCTCAATCCCTTCCAGGGCATCGATGCCAGCCGCAACCAGCGTGCCCTCGTACGTAACATTCACGGCCAACCCATCGCCATGGGTATATTCGTCGACGGCATCTACGACATCGGCCGCATCGAAAACGTCCACTGGAATCCCTGGTGGTCCATCGGTACCCCCGTCTACGAATGGCAACTCAAACACGGCGTCGGCTTCCACTTCAAACGTACCGATTGGCACTACGTAGTCAACACCTTCTGCTTCGGCTACAACGTAGGCTACCAATTTTCCAAATCGGAAGCAGGTTCCTGTAACGGCAACTTCCTCGGTATCGGCGCCGACGCCTGCAACACCGCCGTCCTCGTAGAAGAGACCGCCCCCTTTGGTGTTCTCATCACCAACGGCGAGTTCGTCGCCTTTCCTGGCGAAGACCCCACCATGATTCGCATTACCGATACCCACACCGGTTCCTTCCGCGTGATGAACTCTGCGTTCTGGGGCCCCTGTAATCGCAACGTGGTCATGGACGGTCCCGGCACCGTCGGCTTCAGCGACTGCACCTTCGTGCAATGGGGCAAAAGCAAAGAAAAAAACGTTACGCCCCCCGAAGGCGGTTTCCCCTCTATTGATGCTTACGGTGGTACCCTTCTGGTGCGCGGTTGCGAATTTCTCGAAACACGACGGCAGGTCCATCTGCACGAAAACGTCGAACGTGCCATCATTAGCGAAAACATGGTGAACGGCAAAGTGGATATCGTGGAAGACAAAGGCGTTGGCGCGACGATTATCAAGGACAACCTGGCACCCCCAAGAGGCAAGCGCTGGGACGAGAAGCGCAAGACCCTGGGCGGTATGCGTGCTGATAAAATGATTCGGTTTTCCCATAGCGAAGATATAAGAGAAGAACGCGCAAACCGAAAAAAAGAATAGGCAGGACGCAACAACCTCTCATCTCCAGTTTCTGCCAATCTCGATTCCTCGTTCCCAAGCTCCAGCTTGGGAATGCATACGCCGGGGCTTCTGCCCCGGAAAATAAAGACTATAATACCGTTGAAAAAAATATAGGCAGGACGCAACGCTTAGTAATCCCCAGTTTGAGTCAATGGGACCAAGAGATAAGATGAGAAGGCTGTTCCCCCGGCGCAGTAACAT
>CALAXS010000494.1 GCA_937895305.1 uncultured bacterium | reverse complement strand
CCCTATGCATTCCCACGCAGAGCATGGGAACGAGGGAAGGGGGGGAGATCTAAGTAGATTGCCCCAATACCCGTCGATACGTCTCCAATGTCATCCGCGCGGTCCGTGTCCAGGTAAATGGACGTACCCGTGCCAGCCCCTTCTCCGACAACTCCTTCGCCAGGGCCGGGCTATCACTCAAGGCCCGCATAGCCTCCGCCAGTGCATCCACCGATTCCGGGTCCACCAGCAACGCCGCATCGCCCGTCACTTCCGGGATACTCGAGCTGTTGGAACTGATGACAGGTGTGCCACAGGCCATGGCTTCCAGTGGCGGCAAACCAAAACCCTCAAAGAGGCTGGGCCAGACAAAGGTAGCAGCACCGCTCATGACCGCAGGTAAATCGCCATCATCAACGAAGCCCGGTCGATGTACCCGTTCCGGGTAACGTACCTGTGCCAGCGCTTTTTCAATGGCCTCGGCCTTCCAGCCTACACGTCCTGCCAGGACAAGATCCCACGATGTCTCACCCGCAATGCGATCCCAGGCTGAAAGGATACGCGGCACATTCTTTCGTGGCTCCAGCGTACCCGCATATAAAAAATACTGTTCCGGTAATGCATACTGCTGCCGTACCCGGGTGATAGAATCCTCCTCTGCTTGATGCCAGGATGCATCCAGTCCCAGAGGGATAACGTCAATTTTTTTTGCATCGATACCCAGAAATTTTTTCACATCGGTCGCCGTTGCCTCCGAATCAACGATCACCCGCCGTGCACGATGTACACTGCGCCGCGCTGCATTGCGGTAATACAACGCACGACTCCACCGGAACCATTCAGGATGCCGCATAAAACTCAAATCATGTACCGTCACCACAAAAGGTTCCCGGCCCATGAAAGAACCAAAATTAGCGGGATAATGCACCAGATCCGGCGGGGGGCTTGTTAATCCGGCAACGCCCCGCCCAGTACGAATCAGGCGCGACAGGGGTGCTGTTGGCAGGGTAACGCAATCCACAGCACCACAGCCCTCGGGCAGAGTAGCCCCCTCTGGCCAAAGCGCACTCAGCGACAGGCCAGTATCGGGCAGTTGCGCCAGTGCCTTTAGCAACTGCACGGTGTAGCGTCCCGTTCCACTGCGGTTAGCCGATTGGCTGGCTTCCAATATCAAGTGCATCAGTACAAACCCCGATAGACCTGCGCGGTCTGGGTCGCACAGGCCGACCACGAAAACTTCGCAGCCTGTAGCTTACCCTTGGCACTCATACTTTCACGCAGCCGCTCATTACCCACCACCATCTGGATGGTGGCCGACATGCCCTCAACATCATCCGGGTTCACATACTGAGCAGCGTCCCCACCTACTTCCGGCAATGAGGCCCGGTTCGACGTAATTACCGGGCACCCGCAGGTCATGGCCTCCACCACAGGCAGACCGAAGCCTTCATAAAAACTTGGAAACAGGAAGGCATCCGCAGCACCATAAAAAGCAGGTAAATGGGATCGTGACTGTACATAGCCCATGCGCATGACCCGATCCTCCAGGCCCAGCGATGCGATAAGTGGATTGATGCCCTCCGCGTTCCAGCCTGTGGCACCTACCAGGACGAGCTTGTGGGGAATTTCCTTTGACGCCAACGCAAAAGCCCGCAGCAGGCCCTCAACATTTTTACGCGGCTCGATGGTGCTCACATAAAGTAAATAGGGTTGACGCAAGTTATACACCCTGGCCAGGAGATCTACCGCTTCCGGACGCTGCATGGCAGCGAAATCTTCATTTACCGCACCATAGGCCACCGACACTTTTTCCTCCGCCACATCCAGCAACGTGATCACATCCCGCCGTGTCGCTTCAGAGCAAGTAAGGATATGATCGGCTTCCTTTGAAAATCGACGCACCCCGGCGCTAAAAGGACCTACAATTCGGGGGCTGCACCACTTGGGTTCGCGCAGAAAGGCCAGGTCGTAAAAAGTCACCACACGCCGCGTCCGCTTCACGGGGGGGAGGTAGTAATTCGTCGCATGATACACATCTATACCACCCAGCAATCCATCCACTTTGGGTGCATTAAACCAGTCCCACGACTTGTAGACCACACGGGTCGGCAGTGGAATATGACGATGGGTACCAATCTCGGGGAGCCCCCCCAAATCCACCTCGACCAACCCGGAAGAAAAGCCCTTGAAGATCATATCCTTCGTCTGCATCAGCAAGTGCTTTAACTGATAATACGTGTAATTCCCCACACCTGTCCGGTTTGCTGTCAAAGGACTTACATCAATACCTACACGCACTCATCTACCTCCGTGAACCATCATACCCAATTGGTATGCCCCATGGGAAACTGGC
>CALAXS010000493.1 GCA_937895305.1 uncultured bacterium | reverse complement strand
TGATGACGATGAGCACAACCGATTGTATCGATTACGGAAATTACCCGCAAAGTTATTGGAAGATTTTGCAAAAAAGGTCTACCTGCCCTTTGTAGGCAAGGTGGTTCACTATCGGTATGTAACCCTGTGTTTTGCTTTGGCTATGGTGATGATTATGGTGGGGGTCATCGCGGGTGGCGTTGTGGATATTGAATTTTGGCCCCCCGCAGACGGTGATCACATGGCCTGCTACGTGCTCTTTCCAGAAGGCACCTCCTCTGAAGTGACCAGTGACGCCTTGCGGGAAATCGAGGAGGCGTTGGAGCGCGTTGCAGCCCGTACCGAGACCCTGTCTGGCGCACCCCTCATTGTTAACCTCCATACGCGGGTCTTTACTTTCGGGTCGCATCAGGGTCGCCTCTATGTCGAACTTCTCGATACTGCGGAGCGCGGCGTACACTCCAAAGAAATCAGTGAATCCTGGGAAAAAGAACTGGGCCTCATTCCCGGTGCCATTGAAACCAGTTTTTACAAAAGCAGTATCGGTCAGGATGGCCCCCCCATCAGTATCGCACTGCGCGGTCCCGACATGGATGCCCTGCGCACAGCGGGCGAGAAACTCAAGGCGAAGCTGCGTACCTATGACGGTGTTTTCGAAGTGCGCGATGATTTTCTTCCCGGCAAGACCGAACTCCATGTAACCCTCAAGCCCGAAGCCCATACCCTTGGCTTGAGCCTGGATCAGGTATCCGGGTTTATCCGCGCAGGTTTTTACGGTGAAGAAGCGTTGCGTTTTCAGCGGGGCCGCGACGATGTGCAAGTGCGTGTACGCTACCCCGATGAAGAGCGCAAGACGCTGGCGGATTTGGAAACAGCCCGTATCACCACGCCCACCGGCGCTGAAGTGCCCTTGCTCAGTGTGGCGGATGTGACCTTTTCCGAGGGCTATACCAGTATTCGCGGCTCCAATGGTCTTCGTCGGCTAAGTGTGTGGGCCAACGCAAACAGCGCTGTGGTAAAGCCCCATGAAGTCGTCGATGAATTGAAGGCGGAGTATCTGGACAGTCTTGTGGCAGGGTACCCCAACATGAGCTGGAACCTCCGCGGGGTGTCAGAGAATAACGAAGAAACCCTGGGCGGACTTCTAAATGGTTTTGTCATGGCCATGCTCGGTGTCTTTGTTATCATGACCGTCATGTTCCGCTCCTACGTTCAACCCCTTCTCATCCTCACCGTTATCCCCTTCGGCATGATGGGCGTCTTCTTCGGACATTGGTGCATGGGAATCCCCGTCACCTTCCTATCCATGTTCGGCATCATCGCACTCACGGGCGTCGTCGTCAACGACGCTATTGTCCTCATTGATTGTGTGAACACCCTGCTTTCTGAAGGGCACCCCTTCCACCGCGCCGTGTGCCTGGGCGGCTACCGTCGCTTCCGTGCTATCTTCCTCACCACCATCAGTACCAGTATCGGGCTACTCCCCCTGCTCTTGGAAAAAAGTTTCCAGGCCCAGATTGTTATTCCCATGGCCACCTCCATCGCCTTTGGCGTTGTGTTCGCCACCTTGCTCACCCTCTTCCTTATTCCCGCACTGTTGATGATTGTCAACGACCTGCGCCGGGTGGCCCACTACACCCTCTACCGTAACTGGCCCACGGAAGAAGAAGTCGAGCCCGGTTCCCGCCGTAAATTCTTGCTCTACGATGAAGACGATCCCAAACCCAAAGTGAAAGACAAAGCGCCCCTGCCCGGCATGGCCGAAATCCGGCTCTAGCGATCTGCGCGCAATGGAAGCACCCCCTGTCTTTCCTCTGATAACGGAAATATTCCTATCCGTATCCCAACACAAAGACCGCGCACAGACTTACAATACGAAACTCGACTTTTGGGGCGTATCGCGCTATGCTTAGGGTTCTGATCAAGACCTACACCTAACCTGAAGGGGATCTTAGCATGATGGATCGAAGAGGATTTATGGCAGCAACAGGCGTGACCGGACTCGCAGCCATGGGCGCAATCAGCGCACAGGCCGCCGAAGAAGGCAGTGACAGCAATACCAGCGGACGCGAAGTCTATGAGCTGCGGCAATATCAGTTTGAAAACGAAGACCAGGTAGCGGCCTTCGATACCTTCATGGAAGACGCCGCCATACCCGCATTGAACCGCGCAGGCATAAAGAGTGTTGGGGTATTCAAGGATGCCAAAGGCAAAGACTTGACCACATACGTTCTTCTGCCCCATCCTGATGCCGATTCCGTACTCACCATGACCCACAAGCTCATCGCAGATAACGAGTTTGGTGCTGCGGGCAACGACTTCGTCATGGCCCCCGCAGAATCCCCCGCCTACACCCGCGTGGTAAGTTCCCTCCACCTCGCCTTTGAAGGTATGCCCCAAATGGCCAGGCCCAGCACCGCCGAAGGCCGCGTGTTCCAGCTGCGTATCTATGAAAGCCCCAGCGTAATCACGGGCCAGAAAAAAATCGAGATGTTCAATACCGCCGAAATCGGTATTTTTAAGAACACCGGCCTCACCGCCGTCTTCTTTGGCGAGACCATCATCGGTGACAAGATGCCCAACCTCACCTACATGCTCGGCTTCGATTCCATGGACGATCAAAAGGAAGCCTGGAAGGCATTTCTCGCTGATCCCGATTGGGTTGAACTGAGCGGTCGCCCGGAATATGCCAACGACAAGATCCTCAGCAACATAACCAATATCCCCCTCGTCGCTGCGAAGTACTCGCAGGTCTAGACGGAACAGGCCAAGTCATACCATGTGGAGAACACTGCGCTATAGAACACGCTTTAGCGCAGTGATTCTCTGGTCCCTCTTCGTTTTCGGCCTCTACATGCTGTGCTGGCCCTTCCTCGGCTTCAATCGCCAGCGCTACCGTCCCCTGCGCCGTCGCCTCTTCAAGTTCTGGGGACGCGTATGCTGCGCACTGCTGGGCATGCGCCTCACCGTCCAGGGTCCCGTTCCCCGGCCCCCCTTCATCCTCGTGGTCAATCACCTCAGCTACGTGGACATTGTTTTGCTGGCACGACTCACCGGCACCGTATATATCGCCAAGTCCGACATGGCCGACTGGCCGCTCATGGGGTCCATGATGCGCGCTATGCACATGATGTTTATCAACCGGGTCTCCGGACGCGACGCCCTTCGGGTCATCGACCGCGTGAAAGAAGAACTCAAACACAAAGACGCCCTCACCATTTTCCCCGAAGGCATCTGCTCCAGTGGTGCTACCATCGGCCCCTACTTCCCCGCCCTCTTTGAAGCCGCAGCCCAAGCAAAGCAACCCGTCCATGTCGCTGCTATCCACTACGCCACACCCCCCGGCGAAGCCGCAGCAGGTGACGATGTGGTCTGGTGGCGCTGGGAACCCGTGGCCGGGCACCTAACGCGCTTTCTGCGCCTGCCTTATTTTGAGACGCTTATCCGCTTTGCAGCGGAACCCGTTCCGCCCACCGACCGCAAGACCATGGCCCGTACAGCCCACGCAAAAGCCCTCGAAATCTTCACGCCCATGGAACAGGGTATCCTGCCCGAACTCCCCCCACCGCCAGAAGGCATCGCACCCCCACCCCCTACACCCGGCTGACACAAACGCATCATCCTGCGCTCCCGCCTGCAGATGCGCAAGATGGAACGCCGCATGCGCCGAGTGCGTCGTCGTGGGAAACGACACCAGCGCAGGAACTAAGAGGGGTGGAAGAGAGGTAAGGGATATCTATAATTCCCTTTGTCATTCCTGTAGATGTTCACTAAATCGCTGACAAAAATATTTCCAGAGCACAGGTCCCCGTCTACACGGAGACGATGCTTTTATATATTTCCCGCGCAGGCGGGAATCCCCGATTGGTAGCTACCGACTGGTACGTTTGGAGGGTGGACGCGGAGGTCCCCGTCTACACAGAGACGATGCTTTTATATATTTCCCGCGCAGGTGGGAATCCCCGATTGGTAGCTACCGACTGGTACGTTTGGAGGGTGGACGCGGAGGTCCCCGTCTGCACGGGGACGATGTTGTTATATTTCCCGTTTCGTGGCAACAACAATTGGAGAGTTATTCAGTTGCATCAACTATGCCCCCTTCTTGTCATTCCCGCGGAGGCGGGCTATTGCAAGCCGAGCTTCGGCCTCCGCGTAAGCATGCTTAACTCATGTCGGGACTGAGGCTGTAGTATTTCCAGCCGAACGCATTCGTTTTCCGAGGCAGAGCCTCGGGCTATGTATTCCCAAGCAGAGCTTGGGAACGAAGGTAGGTGGGTATCGCAGGTGGGGGCATTTACTCCAACTGGAGATTGGGATACCGTTGGGGGGATTCCCAATCAAGTTGGGAATGACAAGGGGGAATTACAGGAGGGGTGGGGATGACGGTGTGGAGTAAGGTGTTGGTGCATGTAGGTAGTTGTAGCCCACCAGAAATGGGTCGTTTAGCTATGCTATACTCCTACCTTTCGTAAAGGAGTGAATTCGTGCAAGCTTGCGTCTTACATGCCATCGGTGATTTACGTGTAGAAGAGGTGCCTCTGCCAGAGCCTGCCCCCGGTGAGGTGCGTGTACGCATAAGTGCCTGCGGTATTTGCGGCTCAGACATCCCCCGTGTATTCACCAAGGGCACCTACCATTTCCCCACCATCCCCGGTCACGAATTTTCCGGTGTGGTGGATAGTCTGGGCGAAGGCGTCGATGCAGAATGGGCCCATGCGCCCGTCGCCATATTCCCGCTCCTGCCCTGCTTCAAATGTGAGGCGTGCGCACAACAGGCCTACGCCCAATGTGAAGACTACAACTACCTCGGTTCCCGTTGTGACGGTGCCTTCGCCGAATACGTCTGCGCACCTACCTGGAACCTCCTGCGTGTACCCCATGGCGTGAGCCTCGAAGAAGCCGCCATGGTGGAGCCCCTCGCAGTGGCAGCCCACGCCCTCCGTCGTACCCAGCCCGACCCCGGCGACAATATCCTCATCTTCGGTGCCGGACCTATCGGCCTCATGGTTGCCCAGTGGGCCAAAACCTGGGGCCTCGGAAAAATTATGCTGGTCGATGAGGATGTTGAAAAACTACGCTTCGCCAAGAAGCTCGGTTATAAGCACCTCCTCGATGCGCGTGAAAGCGACCCCGTGGAATGGGCCAGGACCAAAACGAATGGCGGGCCGCATATCGTCATCGAAGCAGCAGGCAGTCCCATTGCCCTCGGTCAGGCCTTCCAGGCCGTGCGCGATTTCGGCAAGGTGGTCCTCCTCGGTAATCCAGCGGGCGATATGCCCCTGTCCCAGGCCGACTACTGGGCGGTCATGCGCAAGGAAGTCACGGTCCTCGGCACCTGGAACTCGGTCTATAAGGGCTACCCCAAAAACGAATGGCAACTGGTTCTCGACGCACTGGCCGCAGGCACGGTCGACGTGACCCCCCTCATCAGTCATCGCTGTACTCTCGACGAACTGATGACCCACATGGAAATCATGCGCGACCGAAGTGCCTTCTCCAATAAAATCTTGTATGTCAATCCCAATTGTAGTCCTAAACAGGATTGAGGTACTTGTGCTGCCAGGAGATAACATAGAACAATCAGCTATTGTTACTTATAAGGTCTCAACCTCACCCGTCATTGCGAGGAGCGTAGCGACGCGGCAATCTGGCTTGGTCCTAATGAATACACAGTGGCAGTAATGACTCCGGCATTATATCGTTCGAGCCAAGCCAGATTGCCACGCCTCGTTTACACTCGGCTCGCAATGACGCGTTAGATTGAGGTTTATATCA
>CALAXS010000492.1 GCA_937895305.1 uncultured bacterium | reverse complement strand
TTAACCTGCCCATCATCATGGCCCTCAATATGATAGACATTGCGGATCGACGGGGCATTGTTATTGATGCCGAGGCCATGTCCAGAGAACTGGGATTGCCTGTCATTCCTATCTGCGCGCACAAAGCTATCGGGGTTGACCGTCTTAAAACAGAAATTCAAAAGGTCTTTAATAAAGAACGGCAACCCACTACAGCGCACTGCCCATTTCCCGTTGAACAAGATCAGGCCCTGAAAATTCTGGCTGAGCTTCTGGAAAAAGAACGCCCGAAACTCGGCCGCGCCATCCCCGCACCCGAAGTATTTCGTATCCTTACCGATCAGGGCGGTCACGCAGAAACACGCATCGTCCATAAACTGGGACGCCGTTTTAAACATGAACTCGACATACTACGAAAAAAGGCATGCCATAACGGTGTATCGCTTGCTTCCCAGGAAGCACGCTGTCGCTATAATTGGGTACGGGACCTCCTCAATTCTACGGTTACTCGCCCGGCATCGCGCATAAAAACCCGCTCAGAACGCCTCGATAATATTCTGACCCATCGCTTCTTTGGCAGCTTCATCTTCGTCGGGCTGATGCTCGTCGTATTCCAGTCTATATACACCTGGGCTGGCCCGCTGATGAACTTTATTGATGGTAACATCAGTAAGCTCGGTGAATTTGTAGGCACTTTTCTTCCCCGGGGCATGCTTCAAAGCCTCATAGTAGACGGTATATTCGCCGGTGTCGGTGGCGTACTCATCTTCCTCCCCCAAATCCTCCTCCTAAGCTGCTTTATCGCCCTCCTTGAAGACTGCGGCTATATGTCCCGTGCCGCATTCCTCATGGACAAACTCCTTGGTTGGTGTGGCCTTTCAGGACAATCCTTCATCCCCATGCTCTCCAGCTTTGCCTGTGCCATTCCAGGCATCATGTCCACCCGCACCATCCCCCACCGTGAAGACCGCTTCACTACCATCCTTGTTGCACCCCTTATGAGTTGTTCCGCACGCCTCCCGGTCTACGTGATCATGATCGGCGCATTCGTCCCGGACACCCCGCTCATCC
This sequence comes from uncultured bacterium, assembly GCA_937895305.1. GTDB lineage: Bacteria > Hydrogenedentota > Hydrogenedentia > Hydrogenedentales > JAEUWI01 > CALAXS01. The sequence continues at coordinate 2,657 of CALAXS010000492.1, read as the reverse complement.
GCGGTTTCCTCGATTTACGTGGGGCTACCCTCTTCGGCATTTATACCATCGGTGTTATTATCGCAGTAATTGCGGCATGGGTGTTCAAGCGTCTCATCTTCAAAGGCGTCAAGCCCCCCTTCATTCTTGAAATGCCCTCCTACAAACTCCCTCAGGCAAAAACCATCTTTAAGAAAGTCTATTACGAAGGACACGAATTTATAGCCCGTGCCGGCACACTCATCTTCGCTGTAACTGTCATCGTCTGGGCATTGGCCTATTTCCCCCACAGCCAATCCATTACCGATCAATACGATGTACAACGACAGGAAATCACCCAACAGGTTTCTGATACCACTGACCTGGAAACAGCACTTCTGAAAATTGAAAACCGTGAAAACGGTGCCCACCTTGAAAACAGCTATATGGGCCGTATCGGTCACACCATCGAACCTGCATTCAGACCCATGGGTTGGGACTGGCGTATTGCCACCGCCACCATGGCAAGTTTTCCAGCACGAGAAATCATTGTCGCCACCCTGGGCACACTCTTTAACCTGGGTTCACACGAAGACGAAGAATCCGATTCCCTCATCAGTACCCTACAGGCCGCTACCTGGCCAGACGGTCGCAAACTCTTCAACATCCCCGTAGCCCTCTCCATCATGGTCTTCTTTGCCCTATGTTGCCAATGCGCTGCCACACTCGCCGTTATTAAACGGGAAACAGGACAATGGCGATGGCCCATACTCTCCTTCACCTACATGACTATCCTCGCCTATGTAGCATCCATCATTACCTACCAGAGCGCCCTATTTCTCGGGCTGGGACCCTGAACCATGGCAATGCAAACCGGCATAAGTATACTCATTATTCTATGCGCCACGGCCTACATCCTCCGCTATGGATGGCGTATCTACAAGGGCAAATCAGCAGGTTGTCACTGTAAAGATGGCGCTTGTTCAAAAGAAACCACAAAGCCGGAGTAAGTATCGGTTGCACATTTCAGAAATCTCTGATAAAATTCATCCAGCGTAACCAGGGAGGGTTTAGAAAATGGCTGGAATTTCGTCAATATCCGGTGCCCCAAGTCTGTCCGCAGCGCAATTCAGCACCGAACGCCTGACCAAGACACTGGGATTGCTTCAAGATGCTCTTGAAGAACAGGGGCAGCAGGCCATCAAGCTTATTGAAGCTGCATCCATAGACGACGGCACAGGGCAAAACCTGGACATTCGGATTTAATTCACCGAATCCCCCGATTGCGGAATATCATACTGATTCAGGTATGGAAATAGCCCGTCGCTCACGAAACTACGCACCTCCCGAACATGATCCACAATTTGTGTAAAATCCCCCACACCCAGGGGAGGACGTGCGTACACCCCCTTCACCTCAGAAAACACTTCATCTCGGCTGTGCCGAAACGACTCAATGGCCACATGATACGTTCCCGTATGCTGTGGGGTTTCGGGCAACACAAATTTCAATCCGCCAATGGCAACAGGCCGCTTGAAATGCGGCCCTATGCGCCCTTCCTGCCCACACATATTATCCAGGAGAAATACCCGTGCATCCTCGTAATGGGTCAGGGCAAAGGTTGAACGCACCGTCGCTGTATGGGCCAATATTTTCTCGACACCCCGTACGTCAAAAATTCGAGACCCCACTTCCACCACCCGATCAAGGAAGGCCGACAGGGGCATGTCTGTCCACTCCTCCGCTATCACCACCCGGTCACGCAGAAACACCACCACGGACTGCGTTTTATCACCACGACGTGAATGAAACTTTACCTGAGACGGTTGTGAAAAATCAGACGAATCATAGGCTGCATGATCCGACTGCGACAGATCATAATACAGCTTCTGCAACCCTTCCTTGTCCGCTTTCACAGGTGCATGGACCAGTTCCACTGAAAAATGGATTACGCGATCTTCAGGTTGCATAAATAAGAATTCACCCCCACAGAGGAAACACTATTGCGCAGCTTTCTCACCGACAAATACGACACACGGTGGGAAATTCTTCCAGATCCGCTTGGTCTGCCATACCCGATCAAAACGCTCCTCCAGCTTCCCCTTGAAAAACTTTTTCCCCGAAGGGACATAGGGGCTTGTCGCATAGGCAAAAGTCACAAAGTGCCCCCCCGGCTTCAACACCTTATACGTTGACTCCAGGATCTCATCCTGTAAATCTTCCGGGAAACGGGTCCACGGCAGGCCCGAGACAATCACATCACAATGTGTATGACCCAACTCATCCAGATACTTATACGTATTTTGTGCAGAATCATGGATTACACGAACACCAGGGCAGCGCTTCCGGGTAATCTCGACAAATTCATCATTCACCTCCATGGAAAGGAACAAGGCACCCTTGTCCATCCGCTCCATAATCGCCTCCGTAAACACCCCTGTACCCGGACCATACTCCACAATCACTTTCTTCCCGGATAACTCGGCAAGATCAGTCACCACATTCGCCAATTCACGGCTACTTGGTCCCAATGCACCCGTACTCTTGTTCTGCATCAGCACACCCTTCATAAAATGAAAGGTATACTTCCCCTTGTCTGTACGCGTCTTTAAGTTCGACATAATTCTCTCTCTCTTGAACCCAACACCCATTACCGAAATTGTGACACAACCGGATGCATGTCGTCAAACCGTTTGATT
>CALAXS010000491.1 GCA_937895305.1 uncultured bacterium | reverse complement strand
GAATGAGCATGTCCATATTATCGCTGCTCTGGCCGATATCGCTCTCCTCAGTAGAGTATTCCGTTACGAGCATACCCAGGTTCTTTTCCGCGATCATACGCAGTTGAACCTTGTTTACACCGACTGTGGCCTGTAAATCCTTGGCCACACTTTCCAGCAGTATGTCCAGTTGCATACTGTGGGAAACGACACGGGTGATACGTCCAATCAATTTACGTGCATCATAACGCCTGAATAGAACCGTCCGGTCTACGACCAGTTGAAAACGCTCCTTGATAGGCTGCAGGGCAAGTACCACTACCAATGCCGCTACAATCGTACTAAACAGGGAGTTGTCTTGCGTCTTCAAGACAAAGTTAATCAATGAGACAGTACCGGTATAAATCAGCACGACCGACACCGTAACAGCCATGTAGACGGTTGTCCGGCTGATAAGCACCATAATATCCAGCAGGTGGTAGCGAATCATGGAATAAGCGAGCGTCGCAATGAGAATAAGAACGAAGCAGGGCCCAAGAACTTCTGCGGATCCAAAGTCCAGGGCGGGGGCAATGATATTGGTTAAGGTAGCCAGACCTGTCGATATGAAAGTACCAAATATAACATGGTCAATCTGACGGCGCTCGATACCGACCACCTGCTTCCTTTTTCGGATCAGGTTCGTATAGCCGCTGATCATGGCTATTAGTATAAGCAGGGAAAAGTAGTCAAATGCAGGCCCATAGATTACCTGCGGCGGTGCATCCGGGTATACATTGATTTCATCCAGATAATAGGGTGTTGTTGCAAGCCCGGCTATGCTGATCGCCCCCAGATAAAACAGCCCCAGCAAAATCCGGGAGCCTTCAAAACGCTGCACCGGAAACAGGCACAAAAACTGGTAATAGGTCGCAGGAAGAAAACCAGCGATGACAAAGGTAATCATGAGTGCATAGGATGCGCTGCTTTCCGTGTGGCAATGAATAATACTGAGCACACCCAGTGCCCACAGGGTCAGGTTTATAGTCATCAGAAAGAAAACCCGGTGTGTGGGGCGTTGCGGATTACGAACAAGCACAACAACACCCAGCGCACAACTTGAGCACGCCGAAACCAGTAACAGTACCGTTACCATAGTTGTATTGAGATAGGGCTCCATCTAGGCAACTTTTCTGATTACGGCGGCACTGTGGGTGCCACCAAAGGAAATCGAACTGATCAATACAGTGTCTACATCATTTCTTCGCGCTACGTTCGAAACAAAATCCAGATCACATTCGGGATCCGGTTCATCCAGATTGATCGTCGGCGCGATTATCCCTTCTTCCAGGGCTAAAAGTCCTGCTCCTACACCCAATAATCCACCTGCAGCATAGGGCTGACCCACCATGGATTTTATCGCGGATATGGGTATACGATGCGCATGCTCACCAAAAGCCAGCTTATAGGCATTGGTCTCACAATGATCGTACATTTCCAATGAAACGCCATGCGCCTGAATATGATCCAACTCATGGGGTTGCAGTCCTGCATTGTTCATGGCGGTCGTACATGCCTGGGCAAGGGCCACACCTGACTTATCCAGGATCAACGGGCTTCGTCCTTCTGCTGCAGATGCATTGCCCATCAGTTCGCCCAATACATGTGCCCCCCGTGCCTTGGCATAATCTGCACGTTCGAGCATAACCGCACACGCACCCTCGCTCAGTACAATGCCGTCCCGGAATTTATTGAAGGGGCGCATGGCCTTTTCCGGCTCTTTATTGTTTTTGGACAGAATCCCCAGCGAACATGCAGACGCAAAGGACATGGGAAACAAAGGGGATTCGGTGGCCCCGATCAGTGCGGCATCGGCAAGCCCCAGACGAATTTGATTATAGCCCCAGGCGAGCACATCCAACCCTGTGGCACAGCCGCTGGCAATGGTAATCGCAGGCCCCCGAAAACCAAGATCAATCGTTACATGCACTGTGGCGGAATGGCCGGAAAACGCAGAGGATCCAAACTTGCTGATCTTCTTGTAGCCATCCGATTTAAAGGCTTCAAGCTGGGATTGATACGCTTCGTTGGGGCTCCCGACGCTGGTCCCGATGGCAACGGCCACCCGCTCGGATACATAACCGGCACTCGCAAAATCTGCATCCTCCACAGCCATCTTGGCAACTGCGAGTCCCTGATGCACGTGGCGATGCCAATGTTTGACCGTGCTCTTACGCATGTAGTCCAAGGGGTCAAAATCACTGAGTTCCCCGGCAATCTGGCAGGGAAAAGAGGACACATCAAAACTTTTAACCGTGTCGATTCCGCTTTTTCCGGCTTTAAGGGCATCCCAAAATGCTTCACGGCCTGTACCATTACAGGACAATACGCCCAAACCTGTTATCACGACGTCCGGTGCTAGCATCTTAATTCCCCACCGCTTCAAGTGCGGGTATAAAGGGCCTGTACTTGCTACCCATACTCCAGGCTGGTGCATGCTCCACAGGAGACAGGGCCAAAAAGCTTCGCAAACTTTGCACATCGCCCAGTGCAAGTGCATCAGAAAGTTGTTGTATCGTACGGTCCAGGGCATCATCCGACCCACTGACCTGCCACGCCACCAAGGTCTCCAGCGTATCGATTCCCACATGAATACCGTACGATTTGATTTCCTTTGTCAGGGATGCTGTTGCCTGTTGGATCTGAAGTTGAGACCATCCCGCCATAAGGTACGGGCTTGATTCTTGGTCCTGTACCGCCATATCCCCTTCCAGCCACTTCTGGTAACGGCGGGGATCAACATGAAATCCATAGGCTATTGCCCGCTCGTACCAGGCATCTCCAGGGGCCACATCGGGCAAATGTATTTCCACGGTGGTCGGCTGCGTGCGTTTAAGCAGGCGCAACGTTTCCGCAGCCGTATGATAATCGTCCATAGGATTGGGATAGGTCAGCTCTATGGTGCTCAACAAATCAGCCGCATGAATACGTTCAAACGTTGCTTCAACCTGACTGACACAATAAGGCACATGATAAAAATCTTCCAGGAGACGCTGGCTTCCTGTTGGTACCGCTACCGAAACCGAGCGACATCCCGCCAATACCAAAAGCGGAATATTCTCTGCATTCAAAACCTGCACTGGGCAACGCAATGCAAAATGTGCACTGTAACGTCGCTGTATCATTGCCCGTGCAAATGACTCTAACTCCAGGGCAGAGAGTGTCGATGCATCAAATACAAAAAGAGGCGGGGCCAGACGCGCTACCAGGTCATCCACCTGCATAAGCGTCGATTCAAGTGCTCCCGGTCCGTTATCCAATGCAAAGGGATACACCTGAAGACGTTCACTCGACTCCAGGTCCAGATAACGGGCCACGTCATAAAACAAGTCTTGTGATGTTTCGGTCTGGGTGTATTCAGGAAGGGGCAATACAACACGAAGGGGAGCCATGGCACGAAGAAGATGGGTTTTGTACCGTGATGCAAATGTACCCATAAGGCCAATGGACAATTCAGGCCTGTGGTGGGTCAGTAGTTTGCTCAATATATGTACTGCATGAAACTCTTTGTAATTGTTTAAATGAAATACCACCAGATCAGGGGATTCTTCCAGCATGGATTGCGCTGCTTCATGATAGCGATCCCGGGTGGCATGACTCAGTAGTGCAGTCAGATTGCGTGCCTGACGGTAGCCCTTGAGCCGACTGGAAACAGGCCCCCTATTCCCCGGACTGAGTGCACGCTCAAGACTGCGCCGCAACACAGGCGTATCAAAACGCTCCATACTCTGGAGGCTACCCCAATCCAATACCGACACGCTGTGGCCTTGCCCATGAAAAGCAGCGGCACCCTGCGCCAGTGCGTAGCAAGGTGCAAGGGCAGTACAACGTAATGGAAATCCCGGCATCGACGCCAAAACTACCTTTAAACCCATGGTCAGCTCCCCATGTTTAGCATAGCTTACGTCGATGCAGCCTACGCTGCCCCTTCCGCAGTCGAGACGCATCACAATCCGTCTCAAATCGACACAAACCGTTTTTAGACACTCCACACTATGTTGCATCCATAAAATTATGACTACAAGATGTAGCAAGATACTAACATGGACACAAT
>CALAXS010000490.1 GCA_937895305.1 uncultured bacterium | reverse complement strand
CATAGAAGAAACAAAAGATGAATTCGACGATGAAGATGATGATGACGAAGATGATGACGAAGATGATGATGAGGACGATGATGACGAAGAGGACGAAGAGGAGTATGATGAAGATGATGAAGATGATGATTAAACCGAAAGCTATGAACCCAAAAAGGAATGCGCCAGCATGAGCCCGCGCAAGAATCGTACAAAACAAGATACCTTGACCGCAGAATTTACCACCTATCAACTGGTGATTGGCGTCTGCGTTGCCCTCGTTTTCGCCATCTTTTTCTTTGCTCTGGGCGTGCTCGTAGGCAAAGGAGATCCATCACTGAATGCCAACGCCCCACAAACTGCCAGCACACAGGAATCAACGCAGGAATCAACCCCGGATAATACAGGGGAAAGCACCAGCAAGAAGGCCCCCCTATCCCCCACGCAACAATTATTGGCGCAAAAAAGCAGCCCCAATTCACAACGTACACCAGCACCTCCACGCCCACGTCGTGGCCCTTATGAACCTACTGCACAAGATAACAAAGCCGTACCCGTCGAAAAACCAGCTGCTGAAACACGAAGTGTTGAATTGAAGGCTCCCCCGGCAAAACCTGTCGCTCCTGTAAAACCGGAAGTAAAAACACCAGAAAAGGTAGAACCCGTAGTAGAAACTCAGGAAAAGCAGCCCCCTGCAAAATTGACACCATCAAAATCAGACGAAGAGCTTACGCCAGCGAAGGCTGACGAACCGAAATCGACCCCCACGGCTCCACCAGCGGAAGCACCTATCTCCGCTCCTCTGCCTTCGAGTGCTGAAGATGGGACATTCGGAATCCAGATAGCGGCATTCCTCCAGCCCGATGGAGCGAGCAAGGCCAATGACCTCCAAAAACAGCTGAAGTCCAAGCTAAACATTGATGCAAGAGTCTTTACTTCGTCCGATAATAATTACTCCAAGGTCATTATCCCCGGCTTTAAAGACAAGCCTGAAGCGATTAAAGCCTGTAATGGACTCAAAGAAAAGGATCCACTCCTTGCCGGTGCATGGGTTACTACAATTCCCAAATAAGCCAGGAAACATCCTATGAACGTTGCCATTATCGGGCCAGGGGCCATGGGGTGCCTATTCGCAGGAAAACTGGGGCAGACAGGTGCGAATATCCACCTCATCGATCATAACCCGGATCGGGCCAAACGTATCGCAGCAACGGGTATACGCATTGATAACGACGAAAATAGCACGGTGTATCAAGCGGATGTTTCCACCCAACTACCGGAAAATCTCGACCTGATACTGGTATGTACCAAGGCCCATACCACGCAGCATCTTACTTTTCCGCAGGAAACCCCTGTGCTAAGTCTTCAAAATGGGCTGGGCAATATCGAGGCCCTATGCTCTCAAGTGGGTAGTGCGCTCGTGTTGGCCGGCACTACTGCTGAAGCATCAACCCTCCTTGGCGAGGGGCATATCCGGCACGTCGCACCCGGCAAAACCTATATCGGAGCCTGGACCTCTGCCAATCCACAGCCTGCAATCAAACTATTAAAACAGGCCGGCTTCGATGCGCACCATACCGATTCACCAGGTCAGCGAATCTGGGAAAAGGTAGCGGTAAATGCCTGCATCAATCCCCTCACTGCATTGCTCGATGTACCCAATGGGGAATTACTGGACTCAATAGAGATCAGGAATCTTCTCCACGATCTGGTTGTCGAGGCCACTAAAGTTGCCACAGCCGAGGGGTATCGCTTTGAGTACAGCCTCGTAGAACACGCTGAATCAGTTTGTAGAAGCACTAGCAAAAATATATCCTCAATGCTTCAGGATATTCGCAATCATAAAAAAACGGAAATTGATGCCATTTCTGGCGAAATCATCCGG
>CALAXS010000489.1 GCA_937895305.1 uncultured bacterium | reverse complement strand
CGATTGATCTGAATCAAATAAGCAAATCATAAAAGCTGAAAGTAGTAGAAATTTCTTCTGATGGACTTCATTTGGACTCTGACGTATATGTAATAAAAAAAGCATCAACAGCCTTTTTGCGTAAGTCATTGGTGCTAAATATGTTAAATGGTGGGCGATACAAGACTTGAACTTGTGACCTCCGCCGTGTGAAGACGGCGCTCTAGCCAGCTGAGCTAATCGCCCTATGGAATTTGGGATCGTAGCATAGCGGAAGCGCGACCTGCAATCAGGGGGTGGCGGGTTGGAGCTGGGTGAGGGGTTGGAGCACTTCGATGACGTCGACTTTGGCATGGGTGGGACCGTCGAGGATTATGTCGCCATCGTGTACTTCGAGGCGGACGGTATGTTGACCATCGTTGAGACGGCCCTGGAATTCGCGTTGAGTGCCGAGGATGCTTCCGGTGAGGGGAATGGAGGTGTGGACGATGCCGTCTTGGGAATTGAGGTAGAGGGTGGCGTTGGATTCCTGGGTGAGGAGCATACTGAGGTGACCACCTTTGACGAGGATATCGAAGTCGCCTCCAATGGGTTTGAGCGCGAGGAGACGGACATCGCCACCGGTGTTTCGTATGGTCACTGGACCCTGTGGAGCTTCGATGATGGTTTGGCCTTCGATATTATTTGCATTGATAACGTCTTTGCAGTCGGTAAGGGTGAGGTTGCCGTGGCGAGTATCGGCCTGGATGGTCCCGTTCGCGGTGTGCACGTTGATGTCGCCCTGCAGGTTGGAGAGGGTGAGGTTGCCCCAGGTGTTTTGTGCATTGATAGCACCTTTAGCCTGGGTAATTTCGAGGTCGCCACCAATACTGTTAACGAAGGTGTTGCCGTCGCGTGCACGAATCTGGATGGGAATGGTGCGTGGGCATTCTATATTGAGATCGAGGCGGTAGGTGGTGGCACCCAAGTCTACCGTGGAATCTTTGAGAAGGGTATTGATGGTGATGTTGTCACCGTCTTGCAAGACTTGTACGTCGAGGGCTTCAAGTGCAGGGGAGGCTTCTGCTGCGGTGGAAACCCAGACTACACGGTTTGCTGTGATGCGGATGTGGTTGTCATCGGTACCTTCAAGTCGAATGTCACCGACCATGGCATCGATGGTCAGCGTGGTGCCGGGGGGGGCGGGTTCGGAACGGACGAGGGGTTCGCTGAAGGGCTTAGTGCCAGTAAGGGTGTTGGGGTTATTACTGTCTTCGAGTTTGAGTGCGCTGATGCGGATGGTGCCGAAGGAGGTACGGAGCATAAAACGTTTTTGTACGTCAGGATGGGGACTGCGTGCAATGGTGTAGTCGCCCTGGCTACTACGTTGTAGGGGGATATTGGAGTAGATTTCGCCGAAGAGGGCCATGGTCGTAATATCAGCAGGCTCGTTGGCATCCATTTCGAGTTCGATGGTACCGCTGTCACTGACCGCATCAATCCGCGCACCGGGCATGGTGTCGCGCAATTTAATATCACCCCGAAAGTTGTTGATTTCGAGGTTGCCGGAAATGGCGGTAAAGGTGGCCTGAGTCCCACTGAGGTGGAAGATGCCGCCTTTTTTCAGGTTGGTGGCCTGGAGGGACTCACCATGAGCACGTACGGAAAGTCCACCTTCAAGATTTTGGAGATTGACGATACCGTATTGGGAATCCAGGGTAACGTCCCCTTTTATGTTGTTGATGGCGGTATCGCCGAAGAAGTTGTTTGCAATGATACTGGCATTACGCGGCACGGTGATGGTGTAGTTCACAATTTTAGTGACGGGTCCGATTTCTTTTCGGGTGTCAGGGAGGACGGTACGTATCTCGACCAGGTCTTTACTGTGTGCAACACTAACGACGATACTGGTGGCGACTTCGGCCGCGATTTCTTTTTTCTCGGCACCGACGAGGATTTCTGCATTTACCTGAACAATATTTTCGGCCCAGGTTTGTATGTTGATGGCACCGAATTCGTGGGTGAGTGCAACGGTGGGATTGAGTCCCACCGGGTATTCCAGTTCTACGCTGCGGGTTTCCTGAAAGTTACCTGCAAGTAGCTGGTTGCCTTTCTCTCTACCCGTGCCGATGATTTCCTCGGCTTTTCTGCCCACATAGTTGATGCCTTCGGTCACTTCGTCTATACCGGATTGGATGCGATTGAGGATGCCACTTTCCTCGGCGGAGGCGTAGGGTGTGGGTAGCAGCCCGAGGAGGAGGCTGATCAGGATGCGTATATGTGGTCGGTGCGAGTTCAAGTGGTATTTCCAGACTAAAAACGTATCCCCATAACCAATCAATCCATGTAGTCGTTACGAGAGTTCCATCTACGGAGGACATTCTACGCTATCATCGAGGTAAGATACTAGAATGGAAGAAGTTAAGCAATCAATAATTTAGGGGGGCAGGCGCAGGAAAACCGCCGATCAGGCCTGTAGTGGGAATTGCTGTGGTGCATGGTGCGCTTCTAGAAAGAGTAACCGAAGCCCATGGAAAACTGATTCGATCCTGAATTGCTGTTGCCGAGTCCGGCATTGGAGATGTGTCCATATTTAGCAATGAGATGCATGTTGTTTTTGAATTGGTAGCCGATTCCGCCCGTTGTATAGAAGTTTATGTTGGAGGAGTTGCCGGGAATATGGCCCTCGTGGGCGATGCCATGGCCTGTAATCTCAAAGAACAGGCCATTATAGGCTTCTTTTTTAACGTAAAAGCGGGCTGCGATTCCGATGCCGAGGCCAAGGACGTTGTCATCACCATAGTCGGTATTCAGATCAAAGTCGTCAAGGAAAGAATCAAGGGCTTGGCCTAAACTTTCTATATCATCCTGCATATCGGCATCGTAATACATGGCGATACCACGAAGGCCAAGCTCTACACGCGGGGCCACCGGGAATGCCCATTCCAATGAAAGGGTCGCCATCATATCGTCATTGCGGTTAAAACTACCGGAATGTGTTCCCTTGCCAATGCTAAGCTCGGTCCGAATATGGGAATCGGAGATCCCGGCGTGAGCGGTCTGGGTCATGAAGCCGCACAGCGTAACAATGAGTAGGGTCATTCCGATTCTGGTGAGCGTTCTGGTTGCCATGACACGCTGCTCCTGTGTGTAGTTGGGTTGTTGTATCTTCATCCGTGCGACTATAATACGAATTTTTCGCAGCACTGTCAATAGATAATCCGACGCCCTGCGCGTTTTATAGACCTGCCTGAATCTGTTTTTGCTCAAGGGCCAGGATTCGATCGCGATATTGGGCCGCTTTCTCGAAGTCCATTTTGTCGGCAGCAGCCTTCATTTCTTTGCGCAGTTTCCGGATGGTCTTGGCGAAGTCGCCATCAGCCATGTATTGCTCAGCGTCTTCGGCAGCCATGGGTACCGTAACGTAATCCCGTTCGTAAATATTGTTAATGGAGTCAGCGATAGCCTTTTGGACGGTGCGTGGCGTGATGCCGTGCTCTTTGTTGTAGGCCCGTTGTTTTTCGCGGCGACGGTTCATCTCATCTATTGCGGCTTCCATGGATCCGGTCATGGTGTCGGCATACATGATGACCTGCCCCTTGACGTTTCGTGCTGCACGACCACAGGTCTGGATAAGGCTGGTACGGGACCGAAGGAACCCTTCCTTGTCGGCATCGAGGATGGCGATGAGGGTGACTTCAGGAAGGTCAAGCCCTTCGCGAAGCAGATTGATACCCACCAGGACATCATACTCGCCCTGGCGTAAGTCCCGCACGAGCTCGATACGTTCGAGGGTATCCACGTCACTGTGCATGTAGCGGACCCGTACGCCGAGATCGCGGTAGTAATCGGTGAGGTCTTCGGCCATGCGTTTTGTGAGGGTAGTGATCAGTACGCGCTCGCCACACTCAGCACGTTTGCGTACTTCATCGAGGAGGTCGTCGACCTGATTCGTGGCAGGGCGAACAAACACTTCAGGATCGATGAGGCCCGTAGGGCGGACGACCTGTTCGGAAATGAGGCCCTCGCTTTGTTCCAGTTCGTAATCGTTGGGTGTAGCGCTGACGTAGATAATCTGGTTGATGCATGCCTGGAATTCGTCATAGGTGAGCGGGCGGTTATCCCGGGCACAGGGCAGGCGGAAACCGTATTCGATGAGTTTGTCTTTTCGGGAGCGGTCGCCTTTAAACATGGCACGAACCTGGGGGATGCTCATGTGGGACTCATCACAGATAATGAGAAAGTCTTTGGCAAAGTAATTGAGCAGCGTAAAGGGCGGGGTGTCGGGTGCACGATTGTCGAGGTGACGGGAGTAGTTCTCGATGCCTGAGCAGTAGCCGAGTTCGCGCATCATTTCAAGGTCGTAGTTGGTGCGTTGCTCCAGACGCTGGGCGTAGAGTTCCTGGTTCTGGTTGCGCAGTTCCTGGAGACGTTCAATGAGTTCTGCCTGGATCGTCTTGATGGCCCGTTTCGTGATGTCTTCGGTGGTGGCATAGTGGGTACCGGGGTAAATGGCCGTACGACGAAGCTTACGAAGTACCTGACCCCGAAGGGGGTCGATTTCGCTGAGGTTTTCGATGTCGTCACCAAAGTATTCCACCCGGATGGCGCGCTCGGCTTCGTAGGCGGGGAAAATATCGACAACATCGCCACGAACGCGAAAGGTGCCGCGATGAAAATCGAGATCGTTGCGTTGGTATTGCATCGCCACGAGTTTCTCTACCAGCGTTTCCCGGGGAAGTTCTTCGCCCGGGACCAGTTCAACACGAAGGGCGTTGTAAACTTCGGGCGAGCCAATGCCGTAGATGCAGGACACACTGGCCACGATGATGACATCGGAGCGGGTGAGTAGGGAGCGGGTGGCTGCATGGCGCATCTTGTCGATTTCATCGTTCACATTAGAGTCTTTTTCGATGAAGGTGTCCGTGGTGGGAACGTAAGCCTCGGGCTGGTAATAGTCGTAGTAACTGACAAAGTATTCGACGGCATTGTGCGGGAAGAGCGATTTGAATTCACTGTAAAGTTGTGCAGCGAGAATTTTATTGTGTGTGAGAATGATGGCGGGACGTTGGGTCTGGGCGATGACGTTGGCAATGGTGAATGTTTTTCCGGAACCGGTCACACCGAGGAGTACCTGGCTTTTGATGCCTTCTTCAACACCCTGGACGAGCTCTTTGATCGCCTGGGGTTGATCGCCAGACGGGGTGTAGTCCGTTACGAGTTCGAAGGCATCCATTGTATTATCCTGCAACCTTGAGCGGTCCTGTGGTTTTAGATTCGTGGCTGAGTAGTTCCACCTGTTGAACATAGCCCAGGCTCTTCAGGGTGCGTGCGACACGGTCGATGGTGCTGTTGTCCGGTGCAGTGTAGATGAATTCCAGTACACTTTGTTCTGGACTCACCTGGCCGAAGTCGACCTGAATCATGTCAATGTTGAGCGGACGGAGGGTATTGGTAATGTCGGCCAATATGTTGGGGCGATGGGCGAGGCGAATTCGCATGGAAACTTCGTAGGTGCTGTCGCCTTCCCAGGCGGCCTCTACGATGCGGCCGATATCGCGGGCGGACTTGGCAAAACTGCGGCAGTCGGCGCGATGTACGGTGATGTTGTTGGCGGCTTTGGTCACATAACCAAGAACGGGTTGACCGGGTATAGGCTTGCAACATTTTGCGAAGTGCACATCAATGCCGTTAACCCCATCAATCCGAATCATTCGGCTCAGGGTAAGTTCGCTGACTTCTTTTATGGGGGTCTTGTTGGGTGTTGAATTTATATGTTCCCCCTTGGCTGGTGCCGAGGGTATATCTTTGACCAGTTCTCCGATTTCGCGTAAGTACTGACGGATTTTTGTGCGGGCGCGACCCGTTACAACCAGATCGAGCCAGGTGTGGCTGGGCTTCTGGTTGGGCGATGTCATGACTTCAACAATGTCACCATTTTGAAGGTGGTACCGCAGGGGAACCATGTGACCGTTTACACGGGCACTGACACATTGGTTGCCAATATCCGTGTGAATGAAGTAGGCGAAATCAAGGGGGGTGGCCCCTTCCGGCAGTTCCATCACTTCACCCTTGGGGGTAAAGATATATACATTGACCAGTCCGAAGTCGCGGCGCATGTTGTCCATGAGTTCTTCGGGAAGGTGTGTATCGGAAAGCCAGTCGTGCATCTGCATAAGCCAACCGAGTTTTTTATCGGGTCCGGTGTCGGTGGCGTCAGTACCTTCTTTGTAGTGCCAGTGCGCTGCAATCCCTTCTCGGGCGATACGGTCCATTTCTTCGGAACGAATCTGCACTTCCATGGGGATACCATTTTCGCGCATGACGGTAGTGTGTAGTGCCTGGTACATATTAAGTTTGGGCATGGCGATAAAGTCTTTGAGCCGACCGGGGATGGGGGTCCAGAGGTTATGTACAAGACCAAGGGCATTGTAGCAACCGCTTTCGGCCTGGGTAATGATACGGATGCCCTGAATGTCCATCACTTCGTTGAAATCTTTACCTTGGGCGACCATTTTCCGGTAGATACTGTAGAGGTGTTTGGGGCGACCGATAACATGGGCGGTAATCTCTGCTTCCAGGAGACGCTTTTCGAGTAATTTTGTTGTTTCGAGCAGGTCCCGTTCCCGGTCACGACGGCGTGTGGCGACCTGAATCGCAATGGCGCGATATTCAGCTGGCATGAGTACATGAAAGGCATGGTCTTCCAGTTCCCATTTCCAGCGGGAAATCCCGAGACGATGGGCCAGAGGCGCGTAAATATCTATGGTTTCACGGGCGATGCGTTCGCGCTTGTCCTGGGGAAGGTAATCGATGGTACGCATGTTGTGAAGGCGATCGGCAAGCTTGATAAGGATGATACGCACATCTTTGGCGGTAGCCACAAGCATCTTTCGAATGTTCTGGGCCTGTTTGACTTCCATGCTGGTGGTATCGTCGGGGAAGTTGAATGCTGAAATTTTGGTGACACCTTCGACAAGGGATGCGATGTCTTCGCCGAATTCCTTGGCCAGTGTCGCATTGGTGATTTCGGTATCTTCGATAACGTCATGTAGAAGACCTGCTGCGCAGGTGAGCGGATCCATGCCAATGCGTGCAAGGATATGGGCTACGTGGAGACTGTGGGTGATATAGGGTTCGCCGGACTTGCGGGTCTGGTGGCTGTGTGCAGCAGAG
The DNA here is from genome assembly GCA_937895305.1 of uncultured bacterium. Lineage (GTDB taxonomy): Bacteria > Hydrogenedentota > Hydrogenedentia > Hydrogenedentales > JAEUWI01 > CALAXS01. The sequence goes on along the minus strand of CALAXS010000489.1, from coordinate 1,143 downwards.
GCGCAATGGTATGCCTTTCGCAGAATTTCCAGCTCTTGCTTGCTGAAATGCTTGCGAAGTTGTTTGAGTAGCTTGGTAAATTCGCTGCGCATGAATACTTCACTCTGTATAGGCCCTGAAACATCACCCGGTTGATTGTATCACGAAGCGGGAGGGTATGGCTGTGGTCTCATGACGGGTAGTGCTGTACAACTCATGAATCCGTAGATCATCATTCAAAATCCATGGACTGACGCACCAAAGCTGGGTCCATGACAGCATAAAAAAAAAGGCGAGCATGTCATCCGACATTCTCGCCTCACGTCATTAAAATGTTCGTCTAACTCGCTGTTGCAAGAAGTTTAATCGAAATTAAACCCCTGGCGGAAGCAGATGAGCATAGGAATAGGTGAGAAGACGGGGATCAGCAGCTGTAGGAGCGTCATTCGGGTGAATAGACGTCTGGTAATAAGCTACCTGGCCCTGTACATCTTTATCACCACCAACCCACGAGATCACAAGTGATCCATTCTGACCGAGAGTCGTTCCAGCTGGGTTGTCAGGTACAAGTACACCTTGTGGACCTTCCTGACCTCCAGGACTAGAACCAGGGTCAACTGCATTGGGACGGAACGCGAGAGCAGACAGGGGAGCAATGCTGAACGTATTGTTCGGGTATGCAGGCCCCAGATCAGCTCCAGCAGAGTTATAATAGGTGATTGAACACTCAAGAGTATCCGTACGGTTACTCTTCAGCGAAACGATACCTGTTACAACACCACGCTTTGATCCAATGAAGTTTTTCTGTGGGATTCTGGCGCCGATAGAAGCGTTATCTACATACCATGGGACACCCACGGATGCAGCGAACGCACCGACACCAAAAACAGCGAAAACAGCGAAAATGCCAAGCTTTTTCATATTATCTTACACCTCCTTTCGAGATAGATTATTGCATCAAGTCCTAATGGACATAATACATCAAATAAAAGCTGGTACCAGAGGTACCACCTAAGTTTGTAGCACAAACCCCTCAAGATTGTCAATATGATAATACTGATTGGTTTGGCTATCGGAAAGGGAATAGTCGCCACTCGGTATGAATGAACAGCACTCCCTCTCGTCGACAGTATACCATACTCTCGTATGCCCAATTGTTTACAT
>CALAXS010000488.1 GCA_937895305.1 uncultured bacterium | reverse complement strand
TTACGGGACCATGTTGGTACACAGTATCCTGCAAGAGCATACACCCTTCATCATCATCGGCTGGATGCCCTACCGTCTAATCAATCATTGCCCGGCCCTCTTGTGCGCTTTGATGATAGGCATCCTGAGTCGAACTCCGACAGGTCGTCTTCTGGTGTTGGGGGCTGTGCTGTGGGGAATCCTGCATCCCTGGCTGGGAAATGGGGTACCTGGAACGGTCTATACGCGATACCTCGCCGGGGGCGAAGCGGTTGTCTTTGGGCTTTGGGGAGCAGCACTGCTTGGGCTGGCCTATGGAAAGAACGCGGTAAAACAGCATAGACAAGTCTTGATGCTTTTCACCTTGGGCATCTTACTAATAGCACCCTTCCACCAATTTGGTGCATGCTGTCTCTTACTTGGGGGCTTGGGTTATTTACAGCTGTTCAAGATTATTCAACACAAACCTACTCTATCATTCATTCAGCAACCCGCCCAAGTTCTGCTCTGTATCTTCGCGCTATCCCTTGTACTCTACCAGCAGGTCCAGCACCGACAACACCTACCCCAATTCGACATGGAAAAAGCCATTGCCGGGGTGGTGGATGCAGTGCCCGTTACGCCCCTGATTCTTGCTCCACCCGATTCATTTATGTTGCAGGCACGGACCGGGGCAGGGGTCTTCATCGATGCTGCAACAGCCTCCTTCGTGAGCTACGACAAGGCACTGGGGCCGGGTATCAATCGGATGCTGGGTGATGCCTTTGGACCAGCCTATACCATCGTACCGGGTAACGTAGAAGCGGGAGCGACCTGGCAAAGCTATTGGGCGAAACAGAAGCCAGAGGATTGGGCAGCACTTGGCGCGATGTATGGCATTACCCATGTGCTTGCTCCGGAAAATCTGGACTTGCCCCTGGAGCAGGTCTTGGTAGCTGGTGACATGCAGCTCTATGCACTACGGCAGGTAAATTAAGGCTGCACAGCCGAGATGCTGAACGTCCTGGGTTCCATACCATCACGTCGTGCGTCCTTAGCCACTGGCCACGATGCACGAAACTCATCTTTATAGAGGCCAATGGTGTGGATGGGTAGGGGTTGGAAGTCCCACTCTTTGATGGGGTCATCCTTAAACCGAAGCGCAAAGAAGTCCAGTTCAGGATTCAGGAATACCGGCTTTTTAATTCGGCTGTTTGCGTCATATCCCTTGGCCTGCCAGCTATCCCATGTTAAAGTTTCTGTGCTATCTTCACCATAGCCATGTACCTGTAATGGTTTGTCGGGGTAATGCACCGTGTTGTTTTTGAATACGGTGGTCTCTCCGTCAAATCCGGGCAAGTCATAGAGCACAGGTTCCAGCAACGGTGCGTGGATTTCAGTAAAGCCCACTACATTACGCTCAAACCGGTTGTTGGCAGGTTTGCCAGGTTTTTCCATATAGTTCGCCAACGCTGGATAGCGATTGCTGTAGGGTGGATGGCTATAGTTGACTGCGTCCAGCTTGGCCTTCAATGGTGTCCAGGGAAAGTCGGGCCAGCGATTATCAATATGCAGGGCTGGCGAACAGTCTGCAAATATATTGTTTTCTACCGTGTTGTCCAGGCCACCACCAATTGTTACACCAC
>CALAXS010000487.1 GCA_937895305.1 uncultured bacterium | reverse complement strand
CCATCATCAGGATGAAGTGGAACGCATCGCAGCAGCCGGGCACGCCCACTATCTGCGCCATCATACCGCCACCGCCCGGGCACGTCACTTCCTGGGTTGGGTGGAAATGTATATGCAATGCACCTGGGACCCATAAAAAAACCACCCCGGTCAGGGGTGAGGTATGCATGGTTTATGGGAAAGTCTCAGGAGCGGATGGCCTTTGTTAATTGGTCTACCACCAGACGCTGTGTAGTGTCCAGCTTGATTTTCTTGGCTACCTGGTCACAAGCATAGATCACCGTGGTGTGATCCTTGCCCCCAAAGGCATCCCCGATGTCATTCAAGGACATACTGGGTATCAGTTCCTTGCACAGGAACATGGCCAATTGGCGGGGACGTACAATTTGCCGTTGACGGCTCCGGCCACGCAGGTCTGCAATTCGCACATCATAATGCTCTGCTACGGCGCGTTGCACCTGTTCCGGCGTGGTGGGTTTCACCTTTTCACTGCCGATAAGGTCACGCAAGACATCTTCAACCATGGGAATGGTAATTTTTTGTTCAGTCAGACGGGCATAGGCCAGTACCGTAATCATGGCGCCTTCAAGTTCACGGATATTCGTTGTGATATACGTTGCGATGTAGCGCATCACATCCTGGGGTACCGTCAGATTCTCGCGTGTGGCCTTACTCTGGAGAATGGCGATACGTGTTTCCAGATCTGGTGGCTGGATGTCGGTGACAAGGCCCGATTCAAAGCGCGATACCAGACGTTCTTCAATCCCCAGAATTTCCTTGGGGGGGCGATCACTGCTGATGACAATCTGCTTGTGGGAATCAAAGAGCGTGTTGAAGGTGTGGAAAAATTCTTCCTGGGTGGCTTCTTTCCCGGCAATAAAATGAATATCATCAATGAGCAGTAAATCTACTTTACGATACCGTTCCCGAAAACGCTGGGTCGATTTTTCTGCGATACTTTGAATTAACTGATTTGTAAAATGTTCTGAAGAAATAAATACACAACGACTATTGGGTGTCCGTTGCAATACGCCCTGGCCGATGGCCTGCATGAGGTGTGTTTTTCCCATCCCGGTGCCACCATACAGGAACAATGGGTTATAGGCACGACCCGGCGATTCTGCAACAGCACGGGCTGCTGCATGGGCAAAGCGATTCCCGCCACCAATCACAAAACGATCAAAGGTATAACGGGGATTGAACCCGGTGTAGCTACGTTTAACTTTTCGGACCTTCTCTTCAGACAGGTAATTCT